>DROK01000206.1 GCA_011321895.1 Thermodesulfatator atlanticus | reverse complement strand
TTTTAAAGACGTCTTTATCGGGGTCCCGGTGGTCCTGGGAGCCGGAGGGGTTGAAAGGATACTTGAGTTTCCTCTTACTGAAGACGAAAAGAAGGCCCTTTCCCTTTCGGTGGAGGCTGTCCGTCGTCAGATAGAAAAAACAGGATTATAGGCTTTTAAGGCCCAAATAAACCCATAAAACGCCTAATCAATCAAATTTTTTAAAATTTTTATTACAGGATGGCCCTTGCCATTTTAAGGCGTGTTTTGCTATGAAGCCCTCTATCAGTTTCTATGGCAGGAGGTGTGTATGAAGCGTTTTTTGGGTCTTTTGGTCCTTATTTCGGCTCTGGTCTTTTCCGGTCTTAGCTGGGCTGCTTCAGACACGGAAGAGCTCAGAAAAATGCTGGAAGAATTGCGCCGAGAAGTCCAGGAACTCAAGAAGGAAAACGCCGAGTTACGTTCCCAGGTAGAACAACTGAAGAAGGCCCCGGCGCAAGCCGCGCTTCCCGCAAAGGCCCCCCAACATTCTTTCATTAGCAAAGGGGCCTACGGGTCCAGCCCAAGTGGAATCGATTTTTACGGTTTTTTTAAAATCGACGCCGTCTGGCAGGACTCCTCTGCCATCGGGGACATATATGTCCTTTGGGTCTTACCGGAAAAGGCGGGAGACGGGGACAACAAGTTCACCATCAACTTCCGGCACAGCCGCTTCGGCTTTGACTTCTCAAAGCCGTACGACAAGTTCCGGGTCTTCGGTAAGATGGAAATGGATTTTTATACGGATAGCCATGGAGAAGACGTTCTTCCCTGGAACCCCAACCACTCTCCGGTAAGGGCGCGCCGGGTCTTTGCCGGGATCGAATATGGCACCTGGCAGCTCCTGGCCGGGCTTGACTGGCTCACCATTTCCCAGCTCTATCCCCATCTCTCAAACTTCCCCTCCGGGACTTTCATGGGGAACCCCGGCTACCGTATGCCCCAGGTAAGGCTTACCAAATGGTTTGATACGGACCTTGGCCGTTTCAAAATTCAAGTCGCCGCAGAAAAGGGCTACGCCTTCCCTAAAGACGACGAAATTGTCTTTGACGAAGATCCGGCCAACGACGCGGGCTTCCCTGGCATTGAATGGCGCCTGGCCTGGGAAAACCAAAAACTGCTTGGCAAGCCTTTAATGCTTGCCCTCTGGGGCCATTACGCCAAGGAAGAATATGACATCGCCAACGGTGAAGAAGACGCCGAAAGCTACTCCATCGGGCTTGAGGCCAAGATCCCGCTCCCCCTCGCCATGAAGGCCTTTCTTTTGGGTGAAGTCTGGTACGGGCGGAACTTCGACGGCTACTATTCCTGCGGCGTAAACCAGGGGACGCGTTTCCTACTTAAAGACGGTAGCTACGTAACCCGTTTAGATAAAGGAGCAGACAGAAATGACATAGTCTCCGTTGACGAAATCGACGCCTGGGGCGGTTACGTGGAGCTTGAGGTGTTCTGGAGCCCCAAACTGGTCACCCACTTCGGCTGGGGGATCGACAACCCGGACAACGACGATCTTGAAGGGGTCAGCAAAGCCCGGCTCCAGCAGCAGATGTACTACGCCAATTTCCTCTACCGCCTAACCAGAGAATTCGGTTTCGGGCTGGAATACATGTACATCGAGACCGATTACCACTCTAACTTTGGCGACGGCGAATTAAACCGCATCGCCGGAAGCCTGTACTACTTCTTCTAAAATTAAAGAGGGGAGTTTTAAACTCCCCTCTTTCCATTACTGGCCCAAGACGAATTTTTCTCCCTTCTGTCCCCTCTTGACCCATAAATTGGTACACCATCTTTTGCCCTTGGGGTCTCGAAAACAAACCTCCACGATGGCCGCCCTCTTCCCGTCAATATCGATTCTAACGGGGATATGGCCCCTGGGTCTGATTGTTTTTCCCTCCGGGAAATCCACGCGGACCCTTCAGGGCTTATACAGATTTGCCAAGCGCAAAGGATAAGAGGTGGGGTTTTGGACCTGTACTTCGATAATTTCGGCCCAAACGGAACCCGTCCCCAACAGACTAAACCAGAGCACCAGGGAAAGAATCCTTTTTTTCATAAAAAAACCTCCTTTTAAACTAAAGCGTGTTCAGCCAAAAAGGCCTTTACCCTTTCCACCTCCGGGGGAAGGATCACCTCGCGCCGCGGGAGGTCTTCAAGCCCCTGTAAGGGCTCGGGGCGCTCAGGCTCCTTGCCCAGGGCCTTCTTCACCGCCTCCGGAAATTTGGCCGGATGAGCAGTGGCCAGACAGATCATCGGCCTTTCGTCCAAAAAGTTAAGTCCGGCCCTTACTCCCACCGCCGTGTGTGGGTCGAGGATATAGCCGGTCTTTCGGTAAAACTCGGCTATGGTGGCCAGGGTTTCCTCCTGGTTTACCGAAAGAGAAAGGAAATCCTCCTGTACCCGGCGGATTTCTTCCGGCGCAAAAGTCAATCGGCCCGTACGAGCAAACCTTTCCATGGCCTCGCGGACCCGCACCGGGTCTTCCCCGAAAAGGTAATAGAGATAACGCTCAAAATTGCTGGCAATCTGGATATCCATGGAAGGGCTGATGGTTGGGGTCACCTTCCCGACGGAGTAATCCCCTTTGTTTACGAAACGGGTCAGGATATCGTTTTCGTTAGTAGCCAGCACCAGGCGTTCAATACCCCGCCCCAGCATCCTTTTGGCGAGATAGCCCGCGAATATATCGCCAAAATTCCCGGTGGGCACCGCAAAGCGCACTTCGTCCGCCCCGGTCTCCGCCCTTACCCGGAAGTAGGCCCAGAGATAATACACCACCTGGGCCAGGACCCGGGCCCAGTTGATAGAATTTACCGCCCCCAGGTGGTAGCGCTTTTTGAACTCCAGGTCCCCGAAGATGGCCTTGACAATGGCCTGGCAATCGTCAAAGGTGCCTTCAATAGCCAGGCAAAAGACGTTTTCATCAGGCACCGTGGTCATCTGCAGGGCCTGCACCGGAGAGACCCGGCCGTGGGGAAACAAAATGAAAATCTTTATGTTTTGCCGTCCCCTAACCCCGTAAATGGCCGCTGAGCCGGTATCCCCAGAAGTGGCCCCCAGGATATTCAGCCTGGTCTTCCGCTCAAGGAGCAAATATTCAAAAAGGTGCCCCAAAAGCTGGAGGGCAACGTCCTTAAAGGCCAAGGTGGGCCCGTGGAAGAGTTCCAGAATATAGACCGGGCCCTTCCTGACCACCGGGCAAACCTCAGGGTGCCTGAAGGTGGCGTAGGCCCGGGCCACCAGACGGCGCCAATCACTTACCGGAATATCATCGGCAAAGAGCCTGAAGACTTCAACGGCCAGTTCCGGGTAGGAGAGGCTCGCCCAGCTCTCTAAGCTCTCCCGGGGGATAACCGGGACCCTTTCCGGCAAAATAAGTCCCCCGTCTTCGGCCAGCCCCATGAGGACGGTCTCTTTGAAAGAGATAGG
>DROK01000205.1 GCA_011321895.1 Thermodesulfatator atlanticus | reverse complement strand
TAGCGCGTATTTTTTTCTTCCAGGCCCCGCCCAAACCGGCGCAGGTAACTCAGGTGGCTCTGGTCAAACCCCAGGGGCCCGCTCAAAAATTCGTAGAGAAAATCACGGTCCGAGAGGATGTCCAAGTCAAGGTGGGTTTCCCAGCCGGGTGCTAACCACTGGTCTATTTTGGCCGTGATCCAGTATCGTTTCTTGTTGTCCCGGATGATACCGTCGTTGTTGTAGTCGTTGTCTCCCAGGCGGTCTTTTAAATAGCGTATCCTGAAAGTCCCCTTATCTTTAGCGGTGAGCGCGTAATTTCCTTCAAGCCCCAGCATAAAACCCCGCTTTCTGGTGTAAAAAGGGTAAAAAGTGAGATCCAGGCTGTCGTTTATGTCCCAGAAAAAGGGCCATTCCAGCCCGGTGCCCTCCCGGGATCCATGTACCAGCCGGGGTAAAAGGAAACCGCTGTGTCTTTCCGCCTTTACCGAAAGGCTAACGTAGGGGGAATAAGCCACCGGGACCTTCTTGATGTTAAAAGTCAGGTGTTTGGCCTTGGCCTTGCCTGCAGGGGTTATCTTTATCTTATGCGTGCGCAGACTCCAGTCCGGGGTGCAGGTTTCCTGGGGGTAGCAGACGTTACAGGTGGTAATCAAGGCCTTTTCAGCCTGATAGCGGTCTTTGCCCCGCATTTCCATCCGTTTAGCCAGAACGTGCACCGTGGTCTGCGCCAGGGCCAGGGCCTTTACCCGCCCCGGCCTCAGGAAAAGATGCCCGTTTTCCACCTCTCCGTGGTAGGTTTCCAGGTTGAGCCAGCCACGCTGGCCTTCCAGTTTATCGCCGTCGGTGGTGATGGTAAGGGGCCCCCAGAGATAGACGGTCTTGGTCTCCATTTCGTAACGGGCCCGTTGACAGAAGACCGTAAAATCCTCCCCGGCGATGATCACTTCCCCTTCCGCCACGAATATTTTCGTCTCCGCGTAATAGAACAATTTTTGGGCCTTGATCTGCCAACGGCCAGCCTGCACCGGCAGGGCCCAAAAGGATACCCAAAAGGCCAAAAGAAGCGCGAAGATGGACCCCATAAAAGAGTTCTGGTCCCCTTACAGGT
Source organism: Thermodesulfatator atlanticus (assembly GCA_011321895.1). Taxonomy (GTDB): domain Bacteria; phylum Desulfobacterota; class Thermodesulfobacteria; order Thermodesulfobacteriales; family Thermodesulfatatoraceae; genus Thermodesulfatator; species Thermodesulfatator atlanticus_A. Next base: position 2,424 of record DROK01000205.1, on the reverse strand, counting down.
ACTTTTAACCTAGCCTATTTATCATAAAGGGCTGCGGCTGCGAAAGAGACAATCGAGCCCGGGCCAAAATCCACGACTTCCTGGTGGAGAATTTTCCCTGTAAGGGGGCGGTTTTTTAAAAGCTGCAGGAGAAAATAAAGGGGCCCAAAACCGCATACTTTGTGGTTTTCGGCGTCTTCAAGGAGGGTCTGGTAAAGGCCATCGGCGTTAAGGGCCAGGATTTGGCGCAAAAGTTCGTGGTCAAAAAGGAGGGCCTTTTGTTTTTCCGCCTCTCCGGCGGGTTTGGGATCCCCGTAGCGGAGACCCAGGTGGCAGAAATCAACCCCGGCCACGAAGAAGGTGTGCTGATCCGCTAATTCCGCCAGAACCGAGGCTATCCGGTCTAAAAAGGCCCTGGTTTCCAGGGTGGGGCTGGCCAAAAGTATGGGGACCAGGCGGAAATCCCCTAGGAGATATTTCAGGAAAATTACCTGAAATTCGATGGCGTGTTCTTGGCGGTGACCCAGGATGTCCCCTCTGGCCTCTGGTTCTCTTTCCAGGAGCTCGGCGATAAACTCCCGGTCACATGGGACCGTTCCCAGGGGAGTTTCAAAGTCCTTGTCCAGGACGGAAAGGGGACTTTCCAGGAAATGGCCTGTACCAAGCACCACCACCCTGGCCCCTTCAGGCCAGCTAAGGCCCTGGTAGGCCGCGGCAAAACCCCGGGCGCCGAGGTTAAGGTCGATATGGGGGGCGATGAGGGCGCGGGGAGAAAAACCCTCCCTTTTAGGCCAACGAGCAAGGATATCAGCCAAGAAATTTTTGAGCTCGGCGGGATCGGCGGGATAGGCCTTGCCCGCGTGGGAAGGGGGTCGTAAAGGACTCTCGGTAAATGCGGCCAAGATTTCCCTTTTTAGGGTCTCGAAGCGGTGGCCTTCCAGGAAATAGTGTTGATCCAGAGTATTTATGAATTTTTCGATATCCTCGAGCATAACCAGCTGGCCAAGGGTGCGGCTGGCGATTACCTGGAGATCCCGTAAGGTATGGGTACCGTCAAGGGCGGCCAGCACCGGACCCAAGATCTTGGGTACGATCAGGGTCTTTTCGGTGAAACCGAAGGGGTCACGGAGGAGAAAAACCTCCTGTCCTTCCCACCTAAAGGGAAGGACGTCAATACTTCTCAACCTGGGGCAGAAATCCGGTCTATAATTCATGGGCACCGAACTCCTCAGGGGAGATCTGGGCGCAGGCCTCCTTTACCCTTTCGAGGGCCTCGTAGAAGTCGTCTTCGATCTTGCGTACCCGCACGCCGTACGCCAGCTGAACGGCTTTACGCACGATCTCTCCCTTCATCAGGGCGTTGGTCAGCCCGAGCCGGGCGTAAGCCTCGTTGACGGCTTCGTTTAATTCTACCAGTTTTTGGGCCCTCCGCCGCCGTTCCTGGGCGGCTTCTTCCAGGGGCTCATGTAAAAACTGGTCGATTTTGGAAACCAGGGATTCGTAAAAGCTGGCGGGAAACCTGGGTTCATACTCTTCCAGGACAAAACCGAAGGTCACCAGTTCCGGGGCCTTGAAAAAGCTGAAAAGATCAATCTCCAGGGTCTCAGGCTCTTTGGCCAGAAATTCTTGGAAGAGGCGGTAGGCCTGTTTGGAACGTTCCTTCACGTTGGGTGGCTTTTCGGTATTGAACTCCAGGATATGCAGGGCCAGCTCTTTGGGGGCGATGATCCCGGTGATTTGCTGGTAGCCGAGCTCTTTCAACGCTTCCAGGCGGTGGCGGCCGTCTACCACGTAAAAGCCTTCCTCATCTTCCACCACGATGATGGGGTGCAAAAACCCCAGTTTTTCGATGGCCAGCTCCAGGTTGCGTTTGAGCCCTTCTGAAAGATCCCTCTGAAAGGCCGGGATCAAGATTTCGTCTACTTCAAAGAGGGCCAGCCGGAGCTCCTGTTTTTTGACCGGGTCTTCAAAACGGCAGAGTTCTTTCATGATACTCCCTCCTTTACGGGGCTTACGAAAAGAATATAGGGCTTGAGGAGGGAGATGACAAAGTTTTTAGATTTTTTCGGTTATTTCCACCCAGCCGAAGGTGGCCTTATCTCGCGGGCTGAAAAGGATATTTTTGGGGAGTGGATCCCGTTTGAGGCGTCGCTTTATTATTTCGCGCACCTCCTTTACCCGCCAGTAGGCCAGAAGGAGGCCTCCGAAGGGATCATCAGTCCAATAACCGGCCCGCAGGGGAAAATGAAACCGCCGCAGGCGGTTGGTCAGGTCTTCGTAAAAGGGGACCAGTTTCGGTACAGTGGAGCGCAAATGCCTGAGTTCTGCCCTGGCCAGGGCCTCACAATAACTGAGACCGGCGTATTTCAGTACCGTTGGTACTTCGGCCTCAAGGGGAACAACGCCTACAAAGACCTGGTGTTCTCGCTTGGCGACAATTCTTCC
>DROK01000204.1 GCA_011321895.1 Thermodesulfatator atlanticus | reverse complement strand
TTGGCTGCGCCAGGCCTCGCGGTCGAGACGAGCCGCGGCCAGGTATTCCGGGCTTACCGAGAGCTGGTCGTTAAGGCTTATGCTGCCGGCGTCATAGCCCTCGAAAAAGACGTTTACCCCTGTGGCCAGAAGAATACGGGCACTATCGTTTGAGAAGGCAAAGCCCCATCCCTCCTGGGCCTGGAAGACCAGGCGCCCGTCCCTCACCAGGGCCTTTACCGTCTGGTTGGTATCAAAGCCCAGGGCCTCAATGGCGCGGTTTATTTGTTCCTCCACGTCAAAAAGGGTGGCGGTGGGCGGAAGCTGAAAATCGACCTTGACCGGGGTGATCTGGCCGGTGGGGCTTTTGAGCCAGATAAAAAGGGAGCCGTCTCCTTTGATGTCGCGGAAAAAGGGAAGGCCCTTTATGGCCCCTTCTGTGTGGAAACGCCCTTCCAGTTCCCCTTCGAAAAATTTTAGCCCCACCCCTTCGGTATGAATCTCATTTACCGCCCGGATAAGTTCTTCGGCAAAGAGCTGGAATTTGCCGGTAAGATTAAGTTCCTCTACCCGGTGGTTGGCGGCTTCATCGTCAAAACGGCCAAAATCAAAGGGGGCCGTGGTAATGGCAAAGCTTAATTTGCCTCCGCCACGCACCGCATCTCTTACCACCAGGCGACCGTCTTTGGTGAGATAGGCCTGCACCTTGTAATCAAAGGCCTTTTCCACTTCATTTAAGAAATCGCGAATGGTCTTGGTGTTATCCGTAGTGGTGAAAGTGCCGCTAACTTCTTCCCCAAAATGATTGGTCCCCTTGAAGGAAACCGAGATGGTGCCTGAAAGACCAAGTTCTTCAAAGGTAGTGTTTTCTCTAACTATCCGGCCGTCTTTGGTGAAGGCGCTCCTGGTAGAAATTACGTATTCGTAGTTCCATTCGTCTGATACCTGTTCCAGGATGCGCAACCAGCCGCCGAGCTCCCCCCGGGCCACTTCTGCACTGGTCAAACGGACCTTTTCTCCGTTGTGGCCCTGCCAGTATACTTCTCCCCCTGAAAGCTCAAGTTGCCAGTAGGAATCGATGTCTACCAGGTTGTAACCCTTTCCCAGGATGACGGCGTAGGCCCCCTGGGAGTTTTCGAAATAGCGGATCTCCGCCAGCTGAGACAGTTTGGCTACCAGGCGGTCCCTCTGGTCCCTCAAATCATTGGCCTGGTGCAGCCCTGATTCAGCCGCGGTGATCTGACGGTTGATTTCGGCGATCTGTTTGGCCAGTTCGTTTATTTCTTCTACCACGTCCTTGACCTTTAGCCGGACGTTTCCTTCCAGGTCAACGAGGCCCTGGTATTTGTCCTGAACCGCCTCAGCCAGCACCCGGCCTTTTTCGATGACCACCCTTCGTTCCGGGATGCCCTCGGCCCGGTTGGAAAGCCCCTGCCAGGCAGAAAAGAAATCCTCTAGCAACTTGGAAAGCCCCAGGGGATTGGTTTCGTTGAACAGCCCCTGGACCATATCAAGCCCGGTTTCTTCCGCCGAAAGGAGCCCCAGGTCACTCTTTTTGAGGTTGATGTTGGCCTCTAAAAAGGCGTCAAAATAGCGCTTTATCTGTTCAACCTTTACCCCACTTCCCATGGGACCAGCTGGCCCCGGGGTAGGCGGATAGGGGGCGTTTACCACCTTCTGGCGGGAGTAACCCTCGGTATCCACGTTGGCCACGTTGTGGCCTGTTACGTGTACTCCGGTTTGAAAGGCCAGAAGAGCGTTTTTGGCGATGTTTAAGGCGCTATAAAGCCCGGCCATCTTTAAGCCTCAAGGTTAAGGAAGTCTCCCCGTCCGCTTTTTAAAGTCCCCCGGCGGCCATAGCCTACCTTGGGGGTAACCTGACGGCTGAAGAAGCGGTAGGCCTCTTCGATAAAGGCAAGCCCCGCTTTGAGCAGCATTTCGTTGTGTTTGGTAAGCGCCACGATCCGCTGACGCAGATCCTGGTTGAGGGGGGCGGTTTTGAGCCTCGGTTCCTTGAGGAGCTCCTCCTTTTCCTTCACACATTCCAGAAGTCTTTCCACGTCGCCGGCGATGATGGCCTGCTTTTCTTCTTCAAGGAGATTTAATAATTTTTCCCAGGGGTTTTTCATTTTTGTCCTCCGTATTTGGACGCAAGTTTTTGGTAGAGGAGCTTGGAAAGCCCGGTTCCCCGGGCCGCCACTTCCCGGCCTACCTCCTGATAAAAAAAATCTTCGAAGATTTCCCTCTGAAAACTTTTCGGAAAAAGCCCCCCTTCGGGTACAGTGCTTTTTAGGCCTTTCAGTATTTGATAGACGAATATGGCTTCAAATTCTTGACAGGCCTTCTTTAACGCCAGCTCCCGGTCATGCCGGGCCAGCCTTTTTAATTGGGCCAAATTTTTGAAGTTCGGACCACCTATCTTCATCGCTAACTTTACTTAAGCAAATAAGATGCCTGATCCTTTAAGGTATTAATGGAGCATTTTTAGCCGACGCGCTTAATCCATACGAAATCTTTCATTAGTCATCGCGACCCCCTTGTATGATTTTAAGAGACGACAAAAATGAAACGGGGAATAGTGGGAAGGGTTGGCTGAGCTGAGCCCCGGAGCGTCCCTTTACCAAATGATAGAGGGACAGCTCGACGTAGAGATGAACCATCCTTCCCTGTGTTTGTACAGTAACCGGAGCGCCCTCTATTTTAAGGGCTGCTCGAATACAAG
>DROK01000203.1 GCA_011321895.1 Thermodesulfatator atlanticus | reverse complement strand
GAGATTAGGGTGATCGTGGATTCCAACAAGATCTCAGACGAAGAGGCGGTGCTCCTTTCCCGGGACATCGCTAAAAAGATCGAAAAAGAGCTTACTTACCCCGGTCTTATTAAGGTTACGGTGATTAGGGAGACGAGGGCGGTGGAATATGCCCGTTAAGGTGCTTTTTGTGGGGGATATCGTGGGCCGGCCGGGGCGGGCGGCGTTGCGGCGTTTTTTACCCGGGCTGATAGAGCGGTATCAACCGGATTTCGTGGTGGGGAACGCCGAGAACGCCGCGGGAGGCTACGGCCTCACGGAAGCGGTGGCTGAGGAGCTCTTCGGGCTGGGTTTTGACGCCTTGACCAGCGGTAACCATATCTGGCGCCGGGAATTTTTGCCGTATTTGGCCAGAGCGGAAAAAGTCTTGCGCCCGGCCAATTATCCCGCCGGAGCGGTGGGGAAGGGACACGTGGTCTTGTCCAAGGGGGACCAGAAACTCGGCGTCCTCAACCTGGAGGGCCGGGTCTTTATGCGCAACCTCGAATGTCCCTTTCGGGTCGGGGCCTTACTTGCCGAAAAATTGCAAGCTGAGACCCGGTGCATCCTGGTAGATTTCCACGCCGAAGCCACGTCGGAAAAGCTGGCCCTGGGCTGGTATCTGGACGGCAAGGTCTCGGCGGTGGTGGGCACCCATACCCACGTCCAAACGGGAGACGAAAGGATCCTGCCTCAGGGCACGGCCTACATTTCTGACGTGGGGATGACGGGGTTGCGGGACGGGGTGATTGGGATGCGCAAAGACCAGGCCATTGAGATGTTTCTGACCCAGGTCCCCCGTAAATTGGAGGTACCGAAAACCGGGCCCAAGAAGCTGGAAGCGGTATTTCTGGAATTGGCCGAAGAAGGACAGGCCTTAAAAATCGAGCGGTTACGCGTAGAGGATTAGTCAAGGGGGCTTACCAGGATCTTATGGGCCAATCCCTGACCTATGGCCAACCTGGCCCCCCGTACCGAAACGATAATAGGACCGCAATTGTTGATTACTTCAAGCTCCTCCCCTACGGTGAGGCCCATGGCGGCTAACCGGGCCAAGGCCTGAGAACCTCCCAAAAACCTTTCCACCCGGACTTTTTCCCCGGCAGAAACCAGGGTCAGGGGAAGGGCTGGTTTGGCCCTGGTGGCCTGACACTGGGCGCAAAGTCCGTAAATTTCCAGGCGATGATCAAGAGATTTAAAGCCGTATTGTCGGGCTATTTCTTCCTGCAAGGCCTCAAGTTTGGGGAGATAAAACTCTTGAATCCGCCCACAACGAGTACAAATCAGGTGATCGTGGTGTTCGCCCAGATGGCGGTGTTCGTATACCGGGGGTTGCCCTATGAATTCTTTGCGTTGGGCAAAACCCAGACGACAAAAGAGCTCCAAGGCCTCTTTGAGTTCTTCCTTGGTTACGGAAAGCCCCTTTTCCCTCAAGATCTTTTGGAAATCTTCAAGGGAAACGTGTTCTTCGGTTTCTAAGAAGGCCTCAAAAATGCGGGCAAAAAGCTCCCTTTTGGGGTGGGGCAAATGGGCCGCCAGCTTAAGAAAATTTTCTTTTTCTTTTTGGTGTACCGCGTGATTTTTCATCCTGGAGAAAGTTTCTGCGTTCTCCGGTAGCTGTCAAGCGTAAAATCCGTTAGCCTTTAGAACAAAATTAAGTGGGGAAGTTTTGACAGACGGGGTTTTTATGGACAGGCAGGCCATAATTGCTACGGGAAAAGAGGTGCTTGCGGTAGAGATCGAAGGTCTCAAAGCAGTGGCCGCTAAACTGGGGGAGGAATTTGTCCAGGCCGTGGATCTGATTCTAAAAGCCAGAGGGCGGGTGGTGGTAACGGGTATCGGGAAAAGCGGCCTTATCGGGCGCAAGATCGTGGCTACCTTGGCCTCTACCGGGACACCGTCTTTTTTCCTCCACCCCGCCGAAGCCATGCACGGGGATTTGGGCATGGTGGTGCCAGAGGACGTCCTTCTTGCCATTTCCAATTCCGGGGAGACCGAGGAAGTAAATAAACTTTTGCCCTTTCTCAAGGGCCGGGGAGTTAAGATAATCGCCTTTACCGGGAATCTCCAATCGACCCTGGCCCGGCAGGCCGACGTGGTGGTGGACGTAGGCGTTCCCCGTGAGGCCTGTCCCCTGGGCGTGGCCCCCACCGCCAGCACCACGGCCACGCTGGCCATGGGGGACGCCCTGGCCATGGTGCTGGCCAAGTTGCGCAATTTAAGACTGGAAGACTTTCGCCAAAACCACCCCGGAGGTAGTCTGGGAGAGCGTTTAAAGGTTCAGGTGGCCCAGATAATGTTGACGGGGGAGGCCCTACCTCTGGTAAAACAGGGAGCGAGGATGGCGGAAGTCTTGTTGGAGATTAACCGTAAACGTCTGGGCTGCGCCCTGGTCCTGGATGAAAAGGAAGACCTCTGTGGTATCGTTACTGACGGAGATTTGCGGAGGGCCCTGCTTAAATATGGCGATTTTCGCACCTTGCCGGTAGAAAAGGTAATGACCAGGGATCCGAAAACCATTTCTCCTGGGGCTTTGGCGGCTGAGGCCCTCTACGTGATGGAAAGAAATCTTATTACGGTTTTGCCTGTAGTGACCGAAAAAAAAGTGGTAGGGATTATTCACTTACACGACGTTTTGGGGAAGGGTCAGTTCAAATTTACAGGAGTCTAACGATGAAAATCAAAGAAATCTACACTTTAACCAGGGAATACCGGGATCTGGCCGGGGTTGGGGGGCTGAAGGACGTAGCCCAGGAGCTCTCCGAGGCCCTGGTGCGCAAGGGTCTTAAAGTGACCGTATTTCTACCCCGTTACGGTTTTTTAGAGCCTGAAAGACTTGGGTTTCGCAAGACCAACGTCTCTTTTCAGGTGGATATGAATTACGTCCAGGAAGAACGGCGTGAAGACGTCTCCTTCTGGGAGGGAGAAATCAACGGGGTACGCATCTTTCTGGTGGAAGCCGAACGCTACGCCGAAAAGCTGGGCATTTACACCTATACCGAGGAAGAAGAAAAGAAAGACCCCTGGAAGAAAAAGGGGATGGGGCATTTTGACTATTTCGCCATGAATATCCTCTTACAAAAGACCGCCCTTTGCGGGGCAATCCGTCTAAACGAAAGGCCGGAGATTATGCATTGTCACGACGGGCACACCGCCTGTACCCCTGCCCTGGCCCGGGAAATCATGGGCTTTAGGGATTATTTCCCTCCGGTGGGTTTTTTGATCACCATTCACAACGCCGGCCTCGGTTACCACCAGGACGTGGGTGATCTTCCCTTTGCCAAAGCCAATACCGGTCTTCCCTGGTGGGTGATCAACGATTCCCTCTTGAACAATTCCTTCAACCCCTTCCTTTGCGGGGCAAGATACGCGGTAATTAATACCGTTTCTGAGCAGTACGCCAAAGAGCTGCAGGAAACGGAACTCGACGCCCATACCGGTTGGCTGGGACACGCCCTAAAAGAGCGAGGAATCAAGTTAGAAGGGATTACCAACGGCATCACGCCGGAAGATTTTGATCCTCGCCATCCCGAAAAATTGGGCCTGCCAGCGGCTTTTGACCCCTTGGCCGGAGATTTTGCGGGCAAAAAGGTCTGCCGGGAGGAACTCATCGCCCGGATCAGGCGGGGTTCTTTGAAGGTAAAGATTTACGGGCGCGTTAAGGACCGGGAGGGCTGGCCCCTGCTTACCGCGGTTTCCAGGCTCACCCAGCAAAAGGGCATTGACGTTTTGGCCCAGGCCTTGCGGTTGCTTTACGAAAGCGGAGAAGAATTTTTGACGGTTATCCTGGGGACCGGCACCCCGGAGATAGAAGAAAGTCTCATCGCGCTGGCCCGGGAGTTCCCGGACAAAATGACGTTACTTTTGGGGTACGACCCGAAGTTGGCCAATTTGATCTACGCCGCCGGGGACTTTTTCGTCATCCCGTCCAATTATGAACCCTGTGGTCTTACCGATTTTATGGCCCAATTAATGGGCAATCTTCCCATCGTGCGCCATACCGGGGGGCTGGTAAAGGTTATCGACGGTTTTAACGGTTTTGTTTACGTGGAACAGAAGCCTGAAGAGCTGGCCGGGGCCATTTTAAGGGCCTTTGAAGTATACCGGAAGGAGCCGGATAAGATTCGCCGCATGATCAAACAGGCCATAGAGCACATTTACGCCCATTACACCTGGGATAAGGTCTCGGAAAAGTATCTGGCCCTTTACGAAAAGGCTTTGGCCCTGAGGCCCCTTTAGCTTTCGGCCTTGCGCAGCTCAAGTTCCCGTTTGATGGTGTAGCGCAAAATGGGTTCCCGGTCTTTTTCTTTTTCCAGGAGGAACTCGACCCCGTAAAGTTTCCGGGCCCGGTTGCGGGGAACCTCCCTCACTATGCGTGCCCTGGGGATCCTGATCTTTTGGTCATGAGCCTTGCCTGCGGAAACCATCAGGTGGAGTTCAACGTCTTCCAGAAAGTCCTGGACTTCCAATCTGGTCCCCTTGGGGGCCAGGATGGCCATCCCACAACCAGAGATATTTAGGACGTCAGCCTTTATTTCCTCACCGTTATATTTGAAGATGGCCTCTGATCCTTCCGGCACTGAGACCCGGTAAAAGCGCCTCCTTTCCAGGCGAAAATATTCTTTGGGAAAGGAGGTGATGACGACCTTTTCTTCCGGGTCGGTCTCAAATATTTTGACCTTAAAGGAATGCTGGATCTTTTCCTGGTCACGGTAAATGACGCGGGCCACCTTTAAATTAGCGTTCCAGGGACGGGGGAGGTCAAAAATGAGGCGGTTTTTTTTGATTTCCAGGAGAATGGTGGGGCCTGAACGGAAGCCCGAGGCCACGAATTGGAGCCAGTAGGCGCGCTCCCGCAGGTCATCGAGCAGGATGCGGATCAGATTTTTGTCCGTGGTGCGCTCGTAGCCACTTTCAAAATACTGCCAGCTCATGCCTTGGCCTCAGCCCAGTTCTTTCCCGTGGCCAGGTTTACTTTCAGGGGGACCTTAAGCTTTACCACCCCTTCCATTTGTTGTCGGACAATTTCTTTAATTTCTTCAAGTTCTTCAGGGGGACATTCGAACAAAAGCTCGTCGTGGACCTGAAGGAGCATCCGGGTCCGCAAATTCTTTTTTTGTAACGTTTCGTCTATCCTGATCATGGCCAGCTTGATGATATCGGCCGCGGTTCCCTGGATGGGGGTATTGATGGCGGTGCGTTCGGCAAATTCCCGGGCCGTCCGGTTGGGGCTATTGATGTCGGGAAGGGGTCTCTTGCGGCCGAAAAGGGTCTCTACGTAGCCCTTTTGGCGGGCCTCAAGGACGATTTGCTCCATATAACGTTTAACCCCGGGGTAACGCTTGAAGTACCGTTCGATGAAGTCCTTGGCCTCACGGCGGCTTATTTTCAATTCTTTGGCCAGGCCATAGGGGCTCATGCCGTAGACGATGCCGAAATTGATGGTTTTGGCCATGCGCCGCATCTCCGGGGTGACCAGTTCCAGCGGTACCCCGAATATCTCGGCCGCGGTGCGCCGGTGGATATCTTCTCCGCGCCGGAAGGCCTCAATCAGGTTTTCGTCTCCGGAATAATGGGCCAGTACCCGCAGATCGATCTGGGAGTAATCGGCGGAAAGGAACCACCAGTTTTCTTCCGGGACAAAGGCCTTGCGGATCTTGGTGCCCTCTTCACCGCGTACCGGGATGTTCTGGAGGTTGGGGTCGCTGCTGGAAAGGCGCCCGGTGGCGGTGACGGTCTGGTTGAAGGAGGTATGGAGCCGGCCTGTGGCCGGGTTGATCATTTTGGGCAGGGCGTCCACGTAAGTGGACTTCAGCTTGGCCAGGGTACGGTATTGTAAAACCTTCCGTGGCAATTCGTGGTGGCGTGAAAGTTCCTCCAGGACCTCGTTGTCCGTAGAAAAGGCCGTCTTTTTGGGCGTTTTTTTGATCTTGGGAAGTTTCAACCTTTCAAAAAGGATGAAACCCAGCTGACGGCTGGAATTGAGGTTAAATCTCTCTCCGGCCAGACGGAAGATCTCTTCTTCAAGGGCCTTTAACCTGGCCTCAAGTTCCCGGGAGAGGCTTTCAAGATAAGGGACGTCTATTTTTATGCCCGCCATCTCCATGCGGGCGAGCACCTGGATGAGGGGGCGTTCTATCTCCTCAAAGACCCGCCACAGGCTCTCTTCCTTCAGTTTGGGCCAGAAATATTCGTATAGGAGATAGGTTACGTGGGCGTCTTCACAGGCATACTCTTTGGCTTTGGCCAGGGGGACGCGGGCAAAGCTTTCCCCCTTGGCCAGCTCCCGGGTGACTTCTTTGTATGAAATCATCCGGTGCCCCAGGATTTCTTCCGCCAGTTCGTCCAAGCCGTGGGTGCGGCGGGTGGGGTCCAGGAGGTAGGAGGCGATCATGGTGTCCCCCTCCAGGCCCTCGAGGGTGAAACCATGGCGTTTCAAGAGGATGAGGTCGTATTTGACGTTGTGCCCGATTTTAAGGGGTTTTTCTGCGGTAAGCAGGGAGGCCACCTGAGAAAAGACCTCCCAGGGAAG
>DROK01000202.1 GCA_011321895.1 Thermodesulfatator atlanticus | reverse complement strand
TTCCCAGGCTGCCACCCGGTCAAAATAGGGCTTAAGGGGCGCCAAACGGTAGACAAAAAGGGGCCTTCCAGTCTCCCCGTCAAGCAAGAGAAAGCTCTGAGGTGGGGGACCTTCAAGGCGTATGCGGTCCTCCGGGTCTTCGGAAGGAAGAAGGGCCACCGCTGCCACCTTCTTGGCCTCCTGGTCGCTGTCGGCGTAAATGATGGTCACCGGGGCGGGGCCTTCTGGCGGGTAAGCCCAACGCAACTTCCCGTCCCGGTCAAGACGATAGAGACGCGAGAGCCTGCGCCAGGTGCGTCTTTTGGGGTCGTACCAGGAATGGGTCCCGAGGACCAGAAGATCTCCTCCGGGAAGGACCTTCAGGCGGTAAATACCGGGCAAATGATAGATACCGTAAAGATCCCCGGGAGCAGGCGGAGTACCCCGCAAGAGGTCGCGAGCCGTTTCAAAACACCAAAGCCTCTTTCCCGTTGAGAGTTCCACGGCACAAAGGGCCCCTTCCGGGCTCTGTTCCCCGTAGTAAAGTCTCTTTCCATCAGGGGAGAAGGCCACCCTTTTGACCATGGCCTCGGGAACGGTCTTTTTAAGAACCAGGCGGCCGGTTCGGGCTTCAAAGACCAAAAGTTCCCCTTGAAGGGTTCCAAGGGCGAGCAGGCGACCGTCTCCGGAAAAGGCTACAAAGGAATCAGGGGTGTGCCCCGCTCTTACGTGAAAGGAGACATCCCTTAAGGGATGATCCCAGAGGAGTTTGAGGCCAAAGGCCTTGGTCTCCTCCCCTGAGCCCGTAGAACTAAAGAAAACGACGCACCAAAGCGTAAAGAGGACGCAGAGCCTCTTCATAAAAGACCCCCTGGAAATAAAGCCAGAAAAGGATTTTGGCCGCCAGCACCAAAAAGGCTGCCAGCAACAAAAAGGTGACCAGAATCTTTTCCACAAGACGCACAGGCGGAAGAAGCCCCTTGGGCGGGGGCAGCAAAGGGTCAAAACCCCGGGTAAGCAAGGTATCGGAAAGGGCTCTCGCCTGCCTTACCGCCTTGGCCAGCAAAGGATAAACGATGGAAAGTTCCGTCTTTACCGTGTAGAGGAGACCCCGTTTTAAAGGGCGGTAACCCCTCAGGCGCAGGGCCTGACGCACCAGGCGAAGATCATCGGCCACCGCTGGCAAAAACCTCACCGCCGCAAGGGCCATCAAGGTTAGTCCTCGCGGAAGGGGCAGGGCCGAGACCGCCCGGAAAAGGAGTTCTTTAGGAGTAGAAGTCACCAGGTAAAGCCCGGCGCTCAGGGCCGCCACCAAGCGCAGGGACTGTACCAGACCATAAAAAAGACCTTCTTTTATCAGGCAAAGGCCCGAAAAACTTTCCCCCGGTGGAATGAGACAAAAAAGGACGGTCCGTGGAAAATCCCGATAAAAAAGCCCCTGGCTTACCACCAAACCCCAGACCGTGGTTAGCACCAGGATAAGGTGCATCTTAAGGACCGGCTTTGACGGCCTTGAGCCCAGAAGGATAAGCCAGGAAAAGAGGGCCAAAAGAAAAAGGGAACGAGGCTGATCAAGGAGTACGGAAAGGAGGGAGAAGAAAAACGAAAGCGAAAGCTTGGTGTAAGGGTGAAGCGTTGCAGTCTGCAACTTAAAGACCTCCTCGGTTTACGGGACCAAAATTGATTACCCGGGTGGCCAGCGCGGTGGCCACTTCTTCGTCGTGGGTGGAAAAGATGACGAGTTCGGCGGCAAGTTCCTTCATGAGTTTCAAAGTGTTTTCCGCGTCCTGGGCGGTGGTCGGTTCATCAAGCAGGAGCACCTGGGGGCGGGCGGTAAGAAGCCCCGCAAGGGCCACCCTCAAACGTTCTCCCCGGGAAAGGGAAAAGGGCGGCCGGTCAAGGTATCTTGTAAGGGCGAGCCTTTCTGCCACCGCCCTCACCCGTCTCGAAATCTCTTCTTTATTAAGTCCCAGGTTTTCCGGGGCCAGGGCCAGTTCTGAAAAAACGCGCTCTCTCACCAGCATGAGGTCAGGGTCCTGAAGGAGTAGCCCCAGGGGCAAACGCCCCACCGGCGGCCTCCTGCACCAGCAAACCCGGCCGGTGGTAGGACGCAGGAGGCCGGCCAGAAGGTGAAGGAAAGTGGTCTTTCCGCTTCCGTTAGGGCCGAGGAGGGCCACTCGCTCCCCGGCCCGGAAAGAAAAATTAAGCCCGGAGAAGACCTCCCTTTCACCGTAAGAAAAAGAAAGATTCTCAACTTTGAGGATCACCGGCCCCAAAGGAGCGGGTTTTAGGCGGGGAAAGATCCGCTGCGGAGGGGAAAATTCTTTTATCGGACCGTAATAAAAGGGCCTTCCGTCTTTGAGATAGAGGATCTTTTCCGCGTAGGGAAGTACAAACTTCAGACGGTGTTCAGCCATGATCACCGTAATCCCGGAGCGAGTAAGTCTCTTAAAGAGCTTGACCATCTTGTGCGCGTTTTCAGGATCCACTTGGGCGAGCGGTTCATCAAGAAGGAGGATGCGGGGACGCACGGCAAGAGCCGCGGCCAGCGCCACCCGCTGGCGCTCCCCGCCTGAAAGGCTGGTTAGCGCCCGGTCTTTAAAGGCGGGAGAAAGGCCAACTTCGTACAGGGCCTCTTCCACTCTTTTTTCGATCTCAGCCGGGGGCAGGCCCAGGTTCTCAAGGCCAAAGGCCAGCTCGTTAAAGACCGTCTCCGCCACCAGGTGTTCAGCCGTGGTCTGAAAGACCGTGGCCACCGCTGGAAAGAGAGACCCCGGGGCCACCGGCCAGCGCCAGGAAAGGACCTCCACTTCGCCAGAAAAATCACCCTCCGAGGCAAAGGGGATAAGGCCACTCAGTACCTGAATAAGGGTACTTTTACCGCAGCCCGTCTCCCCGGCCAGCAGGAAAAACTCCCCTTCCCTCACCTCAAAGGAAACCCCCTTCAGGGCCGCCTCCCCTGAAGGATAGCGAAAACTAAGATCTTTTACCCGGATAAGCTTCTTCATCTCTCAAACCCGCTTAGGTGACGGCCCACGCGCAGCCCGATCCAGGCCCCCAAGAGGGTGTAAAGGAACCCTTTGACCACCACATCGAGAGCGAGATACCAGCCCGGGAAGAAGAGGCGGTAAAAGGTCATGTGCAAGACGAGGCTTGAGGCAGTGTTTACGGCGTCGGCCAGGGCAAGGGAAAAGACGGTACGCCAGGAAAGGGGCCTGCGGTAGGCCCCGAAAACCAGAAGCGCGAGCTCAAAGGTAAGGAGGGAGAACCCCAGGAAAAAGGGATCCGTAGCCCGGACACCACCAAAGAGCACCAGCCCCATGAGGTAGTGGAGCAGACCTTTTAGGGTGGCGAAGCCCGGGCGCGGAACGAGGACCAAGAGCGCGGCAAAGACCATATAGTGCACCACTTCCGTTATCAGACCACCCACCAGGATGTTAAAGGGGCCGAGGAGGGCGTACAGGACGTTGGCCAACATTCCTCCGAGGAAATCGAGCCCGAAGGCCACGGCCCCGGCCAGGGCCAGGAGAGTGAGCTCCCGCAGGCTGAAACGCCGAAGGAGGGCCTTAAGCCTTAGAAAGACCAGGGCACTAAAACCCCCGCCTAAAAGCAGGATCAAAAGCAGGGCCCCGGAAAGAAGAGGGCTTCCCCTGGTAACCCCTATCAAACGCTCTTTGACCAGAAAGGGCTCTTCCTCCCCGAAGGAAAAGAGGGAGACCCGGGCAAGATAGCTTCCAGGTTTTAGTTCATGGGCGTAGACCGGAAGGACTACTTTTACTTTTTCTCCGGGCGGGAGATAGGCCAGGGCCAAAGGTTTACGATAGTGGCCAGCCATACCAAAGCGGGGAGGATAAAAACCTGTAGCCGGTTTTCCGGTTTCAGCCTCAAAGAAATCCGCCTTTACCAGGACGTTTACCGGGGCCGGGCCGGTGTTTATAAGGGTTATCGTTTCGTAAGCCAGGGGATCGTAGCGGGAAAAGCCCTGGGCCTTAAGCCCCAGAAAATAGCCCAGTCGCTCAAAAAGGGGATTCGGGAGCACCAGCAGCCCTTCCCGTCTTACCCGAAGGGTATAGCCGGTCTCATCGGTAGGAAAGAGCCAGGAAAGGAGTTTTACTTCCCGGGAAAGGGAAAAGTTCTTGCGTTTTAAACGCAAAACGATCTCTACCCCGGGTTTCTGGCCTTCCGGTTCGAGACGCAATGTAAAAGGAAGAGGTTTCCCTTCTTTAAGGCAGATCCTTTGGCGGTAAAAATAGCGGGAAAGTTCCCCACCCAAGGCCTTTTTTTGAGCAGGAAGGACGAGAAAAAGTCCCTTAACGTTTGAAGTAAAGAGAAGGCCAATCTCGGGACATTCCTTCCTGGAGAAGAGGACGAGTTCTTCCTCAACCTTTTGGCCGGGAAAGAGGACCAGTCGCTTCCCCGGACTCCCTAAAGGGGCAAATATTTTGACTTCGGCAAGGGGTCTTTGAGGGGGAGCGGTGAGCCAAAACTTTCTCTTCCCGCAAAGTACCAGATAGCGTCCCCCGGGCTCCCAGGGAAACACCAGAAAGACGTTCCGGCTGGGAAAAGCGGGATAGGAAAGAACAAGTTTTCCTTCGTGGAAGACCCGGACCGGGGTCTTTTCTCTAAGGCCGGATACCTCAAGCCCCAGGGCGGAGAAGGTGAAAGTGGGACTTTCCTCTTCCTTCTTACAGGCGGAAAGGAGCAAGAGGAAAATCAAAATAAGGCCCAGGTATTTGACATCTTTCATGGCACAAAACGGAAAATATTGTTACCAGAAACAGAGAAGTTTTCCAGGAGAGAGAGCCTTTTAGAAAGGGTGATATCCTACTCTAGGATAGGCGGGCCTTAAGCCCGCCCTAACCTCTCTAAAGTATACGCGGTCTGTGTGGGGGTCTAACAAGCCTTAAGAGAAACCCCCATAAATCTAGAAAAGAACTGAATACCAATTCGTCATC
>DROK01000201.1 GCA_011321895.1 Thermodesulfatator atlanticus | reverse complement strand
CTTTTTGAGGCCCCCTTCGGTAAGGCCGTCTATCAGGATATTGACGTCGTTTGAGTGGTCCAGGTGGGCGTGGGTCAGGATCACCCCGCTTAATTTTTCTACGTCCAATCGCGGCCGGGCTTTGGCCATATGTACCAGGGTTCCCGGGCCAGGGTCCAAGACCAGACGGGTGCCATCGTGTTCCAGGTACGTTCCCGCAGAGGCACGGAGTTGCTTGGCAACCACGTAACGCGCCCCGGCGGTCCCCAGGATTTTGATAAGGGCCATGTTTTTGAAATTAAATAGCGGAAGTGTTACTGTAAAGTACGATGACATGAAGAAAATCCGGGTCAGCCCGCCCAAAAACGAAAAAGATCTGAGGTTGAGGGTACAGAAATTTTTCAAGGAGCGGCTGAAGGGGTTGCCCCCAGGTTTCCGGATCCAGGCCGAAGTTTTGGGGCTGCGGCCCCCGCGGGTGCTGGTAAAAATTCCGGCCTACTCCGAGGGCAACCCGATTCGGGTCGCCCAGGTGGATCAACTGGTGGCGGAGCTGGAAGCAGAAGGGCTGGAAGTAATCCTCTGTTACCTGGACGATTTGGCAGAACGGGATGTACGGGCCTTTTAAATGGGTAACTTTTGATTGTTACGGTACTTTGGTTGACTGGGAGGAGGGTATTTTAAAGGCCCTTTCTCCTTACCTGAAAGACCTCTCCCCGGCTGAGGTCCTGCGCCTTTACGCCCGCTTTGAAAGCGAGGCGGAAAAGACGTGGCGGCCCTACCGGGAAGTTTTAAAGATGGTGGCCCGGAAGCTTTTTACCCATTTTGGTCTCAAGCCCAGGGAAGAGGTCTTTTTAGAGAGCCTGCCCCACTGGCGCCCTTTCCCGGAGGTTAACCAGGCCCTGAAACTCATCAAAGAAAAAGGCCTTAAGACCGCCATCATTTCCAACATTGACCAGGATCTCCTGGCCCAGACCTTAAGGCATTTTACCGTTTCTTTTGACCTCTTGGTCACCGCAGAAGAGGCCAGGGCCTATAAGCCGCACCCAGAGATCTTTGCCCTGGCTAAAAGAAAGCTTAAGTGCGCGCCGCAGGAAGTCCTCCACGTGGGTCAGAGCCTTTTCCACGATATAGTTCCGGCGCGCCGGGAAGGCTGGGTCACCTGTTGGGTCAGGCGGCCAGGGCGTGATCCTTTCGGCGCCACTCCTCAGGCAGCTGGCAAGCCCCATTTTTCCGTTTCAAACCTGCTTGAACTGGTAGACTTCCTATGAGGCCGAAGGATAGGGTCTTCAAAAAGATCGTAATCCTTACCGGGGCGGGTATTTCGGCGGAATCCGGGATCCCCACCTTTCGTGACCCGGGTGGGCTCTGGGAGAAGTACCGCCTGGAAGACGTCGCCACCCCGGAGGGGTTTCGGCGCCAGCCGGAGATGGTCCACGCCTTTTATAACCAGCGGCGCCGGGACCTGTTAAAGGTAAAACCCAACCCGGCCCACTACGCGCTGGCCAGGCTGGAACGAGAATACCCCGGTCAGGTGCTGGTGGTCACCCAAAACGTGGATGACCTTCACGAAAGGGCGGGGACGAAAAATATCCTCCACATGCACGGTGAACTCCTCAAGGTCCGTTGCGAAGAGTGTGGCCACGTTTTCCGGGAAGAAGGTGACGTTTCGGTAAAAACCCCGTGCCCGAAATGTGGCCGCCCGGGGGGCTTAAGGCCCCACGTGGTCTGGTTTGGCGAGCTTCCCTTTCACCTGCCGGAGATAGAGATGGCCCTCAAACAGGCTGATCTCTTCGTGGCCATAGGGACCTCGGGTACGGTATATCCGGCGGCAGGGTTTGTGGTAATCGCCCGCCGCTCCGGGGCCTATTGTGTTGAACTTAACCTTGAGCCCTCGGCGGTAGCGGAATATTTCCATGAACACCGCTACGGACCGGCCTCAAAGATCGTACCGCTTTTTGTGGAAGAATTGCTCAAAAATGCAAAGGATTTTTGACACCTTTGAGGGCTCTTGCTATAGAAAAGACATGAGAAAGTTCTTGCGGGGTAAGGTGTCAGAAATGCCGCCCGAAGAATTGGTCCAAGAGATATTAGCTGAAGCCAAGGAACTGGTAGCCAAGCTGGACGAAGAGACTTCTTCCAAGCTTCCCCCTGAAAAATATCAGGACGCCTTTATCAGTTTTTCCCAGGTATTCCTCTGGGCCATCACCCAGGAGCTGCAAGGTGAAGACCGGGAAGGATTAGAAAAGGAACTTTTTCTCCGGCTGGCCCGAGGGGTCCTGGAGGAGATGCTTGGGCGTGAAGCCACTGAGGCAGAATTTGATTATTTTTTGACCTATTATCGGAGCCATTTTGAACTTTTACGCCGTGAGCTTTCCGCCCAGGAGGAGCTGGAGTTTCCCCGGGCCAGGGACTCTAACCTTGAGAAATACTTGAGCCGGCTCTTAAGCCACCTCCTCGCGCAGGAAAGAGAGGTCAGCCACTGAAAGGAAGAGCTCGGCTATTTTCTGTAACAGGGCCAAGCGGTTTTCTCTCAAGGCCTGGTCCTCCACCATTACGAACACTTCGTCGAAAAAGCGGTCGATATAGGGCTTAAGCTTCAGGAATTCTCTTAAGGCCTCTTCGTATTGCCCGGCCTCCAGATAAGGCAGGGCCTCCTCCCTCACCTTCAGGTAATTTAAGAAAAGTTCCCTTTCCGCCTCCTCGATCAGGAGCTTTTCCTGGAAGGGAAGGGGTTCCTTGAGTTTTTTGACCATGTTCATCACCCGTTTAAACCCTACCGCCAGTGCGCGGAAATCCGGGCTCTGGCGGATGGCCTTTAAGGCTTCAAGGCGTCTTTGGGTGTCAACCAGGTCATCAAAGCCTACGGCCATGATCGCCCGAATGAGGTCGTCCTGAAAACCCCGGGTCTCAAAGGCCCCTTCCAGTCTGCGCGCGATAAAAGCCTTTACTTCCAGGAGGACCTCCTTGGGTTCGCGTTTGAGCCATTCTTTTAAGAGCTTCAGGGCCTCGTTGATAAAACTGCTCAGGGAGAGGGAGAACCGGTGTGCCAGGATGATCTCAATTAGCCCGTAAGCGGCCCTCCTCAAACCGTACGGGTCAGCGGCCCCGGTGGGTTTCTCCCCGATACCGAAAAAGGCGCAGAGGGTGTCCATCTTGTCTGCCAGGGCTACGATGGCCCCGGGGACGGTCTCGGGCAGCGGCCCGCCGGCAGAAAGGGGCAGGTAGTGTTCGTATATAGCCGTGGCCACTTCTTCCGGCTCCCCTGATAAAAGGGCGTATTCCCTCCCCATGATCCCCTGAAGGCTGGGAAATTCCTGGACCAATTCGGTCACCAGGTCTGCCTTGGAGAGATAAGCGGCCCGCTTGACTATTTCCAGTTTTTCCGGGGCCAGCCTTTGGGCCAGCCAGGCGGCCAGGGCCTCCATGCGTTTAATTTTGTCGTAGAGGGTGCCCAGCTCAGCGTGGTAGCCAACCTGGGCCAGTTCCTTTACCCGTTGGGGGAGAGGGATCTTTCGGTCACGCTCAAAATAGAAGCTGGCGTCTTCGAGCCGGGCCCTGAGTACCCGCTCGTGCCCTTTAATCAGAAAAGAGGGGTCTTTGGGTCTGGTATTGTTTACCGCGATGAATTTGGGCAGAAGCTCGCCTCTTTCGTCTACTACGGAAAAGTAGCGCTGGTGTTCCTTCATGGCCGTTATTAATACCGGCCTTGGGAGGGCGAGAAATTTTTCTTCAAACCGGCCCAAGGTGGCGTAAGGGAATTCCACGAGATGGGCGTTTTCCTTGAGCAGTTCCGGATCCTCCAGCACCTTTCCCCCGGCCTCCAAGGCGGCGTCGGTGATCTCGTCTTTGGTACGGGCCAGACGCTCTTCCGGTTCGACGATGACAAAGGCCTCCCTCAGGCGACGGACGTAGGAGACAAAGTCTTCCACCTCTATGGGGCCCGGGGCCATGAAGCGGTGGCCGAAGGTTACCTTGCCGGCCTTTACCCCTGCCAGCTCCAGAGGAATTACCTGACGACCGTAAAGGGCCAGTAACCAGCGGATCGGGCGGGCGAAACGGACCTTGTGGGTGCCCCAGCGCATGGTCTTCGGGAAGGGGATTTTTAAGATGAGTTCTTTTAAGAATTCCGGCAGGATTTCCACGGTGGCACGGCCCGGGATTTTCTTGACCAGACAGAGATAAAGGCCTTTTTCCGTTTCTTTGAGCTTGAGGTCTTCTATTTTGGCCCCGAATTTTTTGGCAAAACCAAAGGCCGCTGGGGTGGGGTTTCCCTCCGCGTCAAAGGCGGCCTTCTTCGGGGGGCCCAGGATTTCTTCGGTGCGGTCAGGCTGCCTTTCCGCCAGTTCCGCGACGTAAAGGGTGAGCCGACGAGGGGTCCCCAGGGTCTTTACCGCGGCAAAGTCCAGTTCCAGGCGTTTTAAGCCCTCTTGAGCTAAAGATTTTAGGTTTTCCAGGGCCGGTTCTATGAACCGGGCCGGAATCTCTTCGGTGCCGATTTCCAGCAAGAGGTCTTTGGCCATGGTCTACCCTCTTTTAAGAAATTTTGAGCCACGCCTGGGCGGCTCGCTTGGCCAGGTTGCGTACCCGGGCGATGTAAGCCGTCCTTTCCGCCACAGAAAGGGCCTTGCGGGCGTCAAGCAAGTTGAAGAGGTGAGAACATTTGATGCAACAATCATAACCCGGCAGCGCCAGCCCCAGCTCCAGCAGCCTTAGGCCTTCCTTTTCCCATGCGTCAAAGAGCTCCCGTAGCATTTCCACGTTGGCCTCTTCGAAGTTATAGATAGAGTATTCCACCTCGCCCCGGTGGTGGATGTCCCCGTAGCGGAGGTCACCATTCCAGGCCAGTTCAAAGACGTTGTCCACGCCCTGGAGATACATGGCGAGCCTTTCCAGTCCGTAGGTGATTTCGACCATTACCGGATCGCAGTCAAATCCCCCCACTTGCTGAAAATAAGTGAACTGGGTTATTTCCATGCCATCAAGCCAGACCTCCCAGCCGAGCCCCCAGGCCCCCAGGGTGGGAGACTCCCAGTCGTCTTCCACGAAGCGCACGTCGTGGTCGGCCAAATTGAGACCGAAGGCCTCAAGGCTCTGTAGATAGAGGTCCTGGATGTCGTCTGGAGAGGGTTTGATCACTACCTGATACTGGTAGTAGTGTTGCAGGCGGTTGGGATTTTCGCCGTAGCGGCCGTCAGTGGGTCGGCGGCAGGGCTGGACGTAAGCCGCGGCCCAGGGTTCTGGCCCCAGGGCCCGCAAAAAGGTGGCCGGGTGAAAAGTCCCGGCCCCTACTTCCATATCGTAGGGTTGCAGGATGAGACAACCTTTTTCCGCCCAGAAGCGGTTAAGGGTGGCGATTACCTCCTGAAAATACATCTTTCCCTCCTTTAAGGGCTGGCCCAAGCTTAGTGGTTATTGTCCTTTTTCTCAAGTGTTGCCTGTACCAGAGTTTGTTAAAATGTCTTTCGTGCTCAGGCTAACGGGGGTAACCACCCATAACTTAAAAAACCTTACCCTTTCCCTGCCCAAGGGGAAACTCATCTGTTTAACAGGACCTTCTGGATCCGGAAAATCCAGTTTGGCCTTTGATACCCTTTACCAGGAGGCCAGACGACGGTATCTCAAGGTCTTGAGTCTGACGGAAAAAGAGTCTCCCACCCTCCCTCCACCGCCACCTTTGAAGGAAGCCGAGGGGCTGGCACCGGCGGTGGGGCTTGAACAGAAGCTTCCCCGTCCCTCGCCCCGGGCCACGGTGGGGACCCTTTGCGGGGCCCTTAATTTTTTGCGTCTGATGTACGTGGAACTTGGCCAGCGCAAATGTACCGCCTGTGATAACCTCTTTGAAAGTTCTACCCTTACCGAGATCGCCGAAGAACTCCTGGCAACCGGGGAAGGAGAACGGGCCTACGTGCTGGCCCCCCTTTGGCAACCAGGAAAGGAAGCCTTTTCTTTTCTGGTCTCTCAGGGGTACCAGCGTTTTTTCGTGGACCACCGGGTGGTTGACCTGACCGAGGAAGAACTGCCGGAGGCGATTTCTTCGGCGGCGATAATAGTTGACCGCTTGGTGCTCAAGAAAAAGGATTTTTTCCGTCTGAAAGAATCCCTGCGTACCGCCGCCTCTCTCAGCGGAGGGGTGGTCCGAATCTATCTCCTGGCCTCCAAGGAAACCCTTTCCTTTTCCCTGGGGCGGCGTTGTCCACACTGTGGTTTTGAACTGGAAGAGCTCAGACCGGAACACCTTTCTTTTAACCACCCCCTCGGGGCCTGTCCCGCCTGTAAAGGCCTGGGGCAGAAGGAGGGAAAAGTCTGTCCGGCCTGTCGCGGGCAGCGGCTTTCTCCCCTGGGGCAAAACGTCTTTTTGGGAGGGGAAGCCCTCCCTGACCTGGCGCGCCGGCCCCTTTTTGAAATACTTGAAAGGCTTGAGCGTTTGTCTTTTAAAGGCCTTAAAAGACAGATATTTGCAGGGCTCTTTTCCGAGCTTAACAGCCGTTTAAAGCCCCTGATAGAACTTGGCCTGGGCAGACTCAGCCTCTACCATCCGGCCCCTTTACTCTCTTTAGGCGAATTGCAGCGGCTGAGATTGGCCTCCTTTTTTGGTGAAAGGCTCTCCGGCTGCCTTTATATCTTCGATGAGCCAGGGCTGGGGCTAACCCCCAAGGAAAAGGAAAGGGTCCTTTTTTTGCTGCGCAGGCTTGTTTCTCAGGGGAACACGGTCCTGATCGTAGAACACGACCCCTTATTTATCATGGCCTCTGACGTGGTGCTGGAACTTGGGCCCGGGGCCGGTGAGGCGGGTGGAGAGGTCTTATTCCTGGGGGCCCCTGAAGAGCTGGCTGCCAGAGCAGACCTGCCCTCCGGGGCCTATCTGTCGGGAAAAGAGCGGTTGAGCAGGAGAAGGCGCCTTTCCCAAGGGAGAATTTCTGTCTCCGGAATCGAGTTGCCCTCCCAGGCCCTTCTGGTCCTGTGCGGGGTTTCCGGGGCGGGGAAAAGCCGTCTCTTGCGTCAACTGGCTGAGGATGCCGCGGCCATCCTGGTGGAGCCGGCCCTTTTCGGAGGACGCGAAAGTTTGGTGGTGAGTTATATTGGCGCCTTCCGCTTCCTGCGCGAACTTCTGGCCGCCACCCCGGAAGCCCGGGCTCAGGGTTTGGGCCCGGCCGCCTTCAGCCCCTTTACCAAGGAGGGGCGCTGTCCTGTGTGTAAGGGCCGAAAAAGACACGTCATTGGGCTCAAATCCCTGCCCCCCATGGAGGTTACCTGTGAGGAATGTCTGGGGACGGGTTTCAGGCGCGAAGTCTTAAGGGTACGGTACCGGGGGTATCACGTAGCCGAACTCCTTTCACTTTCGGTGGCCGAAGCCCTGCGTTTTTTTACCGCCCACCAGGCCCTGAGTACGCGTTTGCGTCTCCTGGAGGAAGTAGGGCTGGGCTACCTGAAGCTGGGGCAGGAACTGACCACCCTTTCCGGGGGAGAAAGGCAGAGGCTTACCCTGGCCCGGTTTCTGCTTGCCGCACCTAAAGACAAAAAGGTCCTCCTCTTTGACGTGCCCACTTTGGGGCTGCATTTTCAAGATATCGCCAAGCTCCTGGCCCTTTTTGACCGCCTGTTAGCAAGAGGTTTTGGCCTGGTGGTGGCGGAAAATCACCCCGCTTTGGTGCTCCTGGCTGATGAACTCTGGGAGCTTGAAGAGGGGGCCATAGTGTGGCAGGGTAAACCAAAAGACTGGCTTGAAAGCCAGCGAGTGCTGGCAGATTTTTATAGACGTTACGTTTCACTGGTAAAATTAGAATAACGCAACGGAGGGTGTCATGAGGAAATACCGTTGGCCCTGGTTGGTTCTGGTCCTGTTCTTCCTCTGGAGTTGTTCCACTACCACCGCCAAAAAACCGGCCCCAGAGTCTGCTCCCCCCAAACCCTTTTATACGGGGACTGAATTTCCGGATATCGTCATCCCCAAAGACTTAAGCCTTGACCAGAATAAATCCATGCTCGTGCGCACGAAAAACTACGTGGGCGGGGTCCTGGTGGCCAAAGGCCGGGTAAAGGCCTCTTCTCTTGAAGAGTTTTTCAAGAACCAGTTAAGGGCCCGGGGCTGGGACCTGGTGGGCAGCATCTATTACCGCAATATATTGCTGGCCTTCAAACGCCCCAACGGGTTTTGCATGATCTACATCACAGGCTCTTCTTTCAGTACCGAGGTGCAAATCTGGGCGAGCGAAACCCTCTCTGATGATACTTACCGGTAAGAGGATCCTGCTGGGGGTCTGCGGGGGGATTGCCGCTTACAAGGCCCCCAATCTTCTTCGTCTGTTACAGAAAAAGGGAGCGGTTTTGCGGGTGATTTTGACCTCCGGGGCGGAGGCCTTCATCACCCCGCTCACCTTTGAGGCCCTGTGCGGAGAGAAGGTCTTTAAACAAAGAGATTTTCTGGCCCCTCCCCCTGGTCTTATCCCCCACACGGAGCTTGGCCGCTTTGCCGAG
>DROK01000200.1 GCA_011321895.1 Thermodesulfatator atlanticus | reverse complement strand
TGGCCGGATCCGCTTCTGCTACGGCCGCGGTTTTGAGTCCGGTTTCAAACGCCCCATTGATCGGGCCAAAGACGATATCGATTTCTACGGTTTTGCCTGGGACGTGATCGACGATCCGGACCGCAACATGCTCCTTATCGTCCAGGCCTTCAAGGCGGAAGGGGTGATGGATTTTCCTGACGGTGAATGGTACATGTTTAACCCCGTGTTTAACGCCTGGATGCCCTTTGCGGTCACCACCCAGCATAACCTGGGGGATATTTATGAACTCGGCGCCACCTGGCAGCACAAAGTGGATCTTCCCTTCCTCAACCTCGAAGGCGTGGACTATTTCGTGAGCGTGGGTCTTTCTATCACCGACCCTGACGACTGGGGTTACATGGGCATGCCCATCGACCACAAGGGTAACTATCTCTACATGTACTACAGCCTTTTGGCCGGTCCGTATCTTACCCTGGGTAACCCGGACCCGGTCTGGACTCCGCCTGACAAAGATGACCTGGATACCCACAGCGGCTGGGCCATCTACGTGGGTACCAGGATTCCTCTCCCCTGGATCGAGGGGGCCAAACTTGGCCTGGAGTATAACTACGGCTCTAAATGGTGGATGCCCTTCATGGTGGCCACGGACGACGCCTATTTCAATAAGCTGGCTACCCGCGGCCACGTAGGCGAAGTCTACTGGATCCAGGATCTTCCTACCGGTGAACTCCTGAACGATTACGCCAGGGCCTTTGTCCGGGTAGGATTCCAGTACTACTGGTTTAACTATACCGGAAGCGGCGTCTGGCTGGGTAAGCCGTACCAGATCGCTTCCGAACTGGATGATACTGACAGCGTTACCATGTTCCAGCCCATCGAACACATGTATAACTTCTATTTCTCCATCGAGCTGGCCTTCTAAGCTGAGCCGGAAAACAAGCTTTTCAAGGGGCCGGTTTATCCGGCCCTTTTTTATTTGGATCTCTTATCCGTCATGGCGACCCCTGTCGTGGTTAAACATCACGACAGAGGGAAGCAATCCCTGGGATGACCTTTTCTTCTTGTCATTGCGAGCGAAGCGGTAGCGGAGCGAAGCAATCCTTTGAGATCGCTTCCCCCAACACATTTAAAAACGTGTCAGGGGGGTCGCGATGACCTTCCATTTTGTCATTGCGAGCGAAGCGCCAGCGGAGCGAAGCAATCCCATGAGATCGCTTCGTCGCTCACTTCGTTCTCTCCTCGCGATGACCAAAGGAGGGCCATGCTCGCGCCTGCGATGACTACGAGA
The DNA here is from genome assembly GCA_011321895.1 of Thermodesulfatator atlanticus. Classification (GTDB taxonomy): domain Bacteria; phylum Desulfobacterota; class Thermodesulfobacteria; order Thermodesulfobacteriales; family Thermodesulfatatoraceae; genus Thermodesulfatator; species Thermodesulfatator atlanticus_A. Next base: position 3,804 of record DROK01000200.1, on the reverse strand, counting down.
GGCCATGCCGCTCCCCGTGATGACCAAGGGGAGAGCCCTCGTGATGACTCCCCTCCTGTCATTGCGAGCGAAGAGGTAGCGGAGTAAAGCAATCTCATGAGATCGCTTCCCCCCTGACACATTTAAAAACGTGTCAGGGGGTCGCGATGACAGAGGGCCCTCGCGATGACCGGAAAGGACACCGGCTTTGTGATAACACTCCACCTGGGGAAGCAATCTCACAGATCGCCAAGGGGAGCTATACAGAACGGATTCCGGCCCGGTTATTCATTACTGGCGGGCAGTAATTTGACGCGGTAAACGGTGCGGACCAGGTGAGGCGCAGGGCTTAGGTCCTCTTCCGCGTAGGCCTGGTACATAAAATTGAGGCGTGGCCCGTGCTGGGCCGGAGAAAGCAAGAGGTCTCTTCCGCGGGAAAGGAGGATCCTTCGGTCACAGAGATGACCGAAGAAATAATTTCGTTTTTCGGGGTGTTTGGCCGCTTCTGAGGCGTCAAGCCCGAGGATTTTTCCGTCAAGGTAGACCTTGAGCCAGCAGTGATAGCCCGCTACCACCCCGCCTCCCTGGGGGACCGGAAGGCCGATCTCAAAGAGGGTAGGAAAACCCACCGCCCGGGAGAGGGCCATCAGGAGGCTGTGGAAATCCGTACAGTTACCCTTTTGGGCGCGGCAGGCAAAGAGGGCGTCTCCCCGGCCCCAGCCCTTACCGCTTTTATCATAGCGCAGGTTGTTTACTACGAAATCATAAAGGGCCCGGAGTCTTTCCTCAGGGGTTGAGGCCCCCCGGGTAAGATCAAGGGCAAGGTCTTTGAAGGCCTTTACCGGGACCAGTTTGTCTGGCAAAAGCAGTCTCGGGGTGGGTGGGGTGGCGGGAGATCTGGGGGAGAATTCTTTACGGGTGATCACCGCCTGGTAGCGGAGGCGTATTTCTTTCCCCCTGGAAGACAGGTAGAGAAAACGGTTGCCGTATTCTGGTTCCTGGCGGATCAGGTATGGGCCAGGGGCCTCGATGATTAACTCTTCGACCCGCTGGCTTTCGTCTTCAAGGGGTAACGGAACCCAGACTTCAATAAATCTTCCCGGCTTTCCTTTGACGATGACCTCGGCTTCCAGGAGATAACGCCCGGCCAAGGCCAGGGACGGGAAAAAGAGAATGAGCCAAAAGAGCGCAAGATATCTTTTCATTTGCTCCGCCCCCGGAGACCACAGTTCTTTCAGACGAATTTCTGGATCTTTATCCTGGTACTGCTGAAGTCAGGAATACCGCCTACCAGGTCCACCAAGGGGAGCTCAAAGAGGCTTTCGTCAAGACGGCTGAGCTGGTTTACGCCAAGGCCTGCTCCGCGCCTGAGATCAGGGATGAGCCTTTCCCCGGCCATTACCTTCTTGCCCCCCAAGAAGACCTTTTCACCGCCTTTAACGATCAAGCTCTGGGCGCCATGTTGGGTGTGGCCGTAGTGGTGGGAGATGGCCACACAGCCCGGCCTCAAGGCCCGGGTAAGTTTAATTCTCACGTTAAGGGGTTTTGGCTGGTGGCGTGAACTGATCCGTACCATTTCACCATCCCTGAGCCCCAATTTACGGGCGTCTTCTTCGTGAACCAAAAGGAAGGGCTCCGGTAAGAGACAGAGGGCCTTTTCGTAACAGATGGTACGGGACTGGGTGTGTAACCGGTGTTTATGGCTCAAAAGCACGAAGGGAAAGGCCTGATCCATCTCCTCTATTATTTGGCCGTGGGCCTCGCAGGCCACCTTAAAACTCACGGTGCCTGAAAAAGGCTTTCCGTTAATGGGGTTGCGGCAACGGGCCAGCCTTTCGTTAAAAAGGTAAAGGTGCGGGACCCCGTTTTTAAGGTTTCCTTGGGGGTCAAAGGCCTCCTGGCTGGGATAAAAGACTCCGCCCCGAATAAGTACGGTGGCCACTTGGGCCCAGGTCTTGTCTGGCAGAATATCTTTGAAACGGGCCACAGGGTAGTTTTGCTCCACCAAAAGGCGCTCTTCTTGCGGGGCCGGGGCTACCCGGGCCTGGTGGGCGAGGTTGGCTATTCCCCGAAGATAAAAATCTTCGGCCCGCTCTAACGGGCAAAGCCCCTTGCCCTTCTCGGGAATGGCTTTTTTGCCAAAGCCGGGTAACCCGCAGGCCCTGGCCAGATCAATCAGAAAGGTCTCAAGGCAAAAAGGCCTTCCGTCTTTAGTGCGCCCGGTTTTGGGCTCAAAGACCGGGGTACGAACCGCCACGAAATGTTCGGCCGGGGCGTGGGGAGTGAGCAGACCGTAATGGCCTTCCAGGTAGGTTACGTCAGGGACAATGTAGTCCGCATAGAGGTTGCTTTCGTTGATGGTCACGTCAATGGAGACGTGAAGGGGGACCTTGTCCTGGTCTTTTAAGGTGGCGATAAATCTTTTCCCCCCGGGGATGCTGTAGACCGGGTTAAAAAAGTAAGTAAACAGGATTCCGATCTGGTAAGGATATTTCCGGTCGATGCCTGAAAGGGCGGAAACCGTAAGCCCCCCTTTGGTGAAGGGAAACCACGGAAGTTCGGCGGGATACCCCTTACGGCGGAAAAGGGAAGTGCTTTCGTAAGCCACTTTCTCCCGGGAGATGGGAACGCCCCGGGGTTTCCTGGCGCCGGGAAAATCCTTGAGGTCGTAGATTCCCTTGCGCCAGTCCAGCCCCGGGCCATTTCTCAAGTAGCCGCCGCGGCGGTTTACGTTGCCGGCAAAGACATTTAAGAGGGCGATGGCAAAACTGGCGTAGGCCCCACCCACGTAATTTCCTGCCCCGTGGTAAGCGAAGGCGCAGGCCTTTTCCCCGTGGGCGGCAAACTCCCGCGCTACTTCCTGAATGGTTTCGGAAGGGATGCCCGACTCTTGGGCGTAAAAATCAAGATCGTAGCGGAAGACTTCTTCTTTCAACCGTAAAAAGGCGGTTTTGACCTTAAGGCCCTTTACCTCACCCTCCCATTCAAGGAGGGCTTCTTCCGCGCTCTCAGCGGGAAGGAGTTTTCCTCCTGCGGTGACCACTACCGGCCCTTTTCCGGGAAGATTGATCTCTTCAGCCTTCAGGAGCCTTTCTCCTTCCGGGGTCTCCACCACCAGGTGAGTGGCGTTGGTGTGGGTGTTCCAGCCGGCCCTCTTGGCGGCTTCCAGGTTTGGTATCTTTAAGAAGCGGTGGTGAAAACGGCCTTCCTTTAAGAGGACCCAGAGGAGGCCTAGGGCCAAGGCCCCGTCTCTTCCGGGGCGTACGGGAAGCCACCGGTGGGCGTGGGCGAGTGCTTCGTGCCCCCTTGGGTCAACCACCACGTATTTAGCCTTACCTGCTTGCACGCGCTTGATAAGCCTGGCGGCGTAGGCGCTCGGGCCTGGTTGAAGGGCAGAAAAGAAGTTTGATCCGAAGACCAGGACATATTCCGCGGCGTCCGGGTCAGCCTTAAACTCCACGGCGGCCCCGTCAGTCAAGATATAATTGCCCATCCGGAAGCCAATGCCGCAGATATCGGTATGCGGGAGGTGGTTAATGGAGCCTACCGCCTGACATACGAAACGTTTGATGAAATGTTTACGCCCCGCCTGGGAACGTCCGGTAAGCCAGACCACCCGGTTACGTACCGGGCCCAGCTCAGGGGCCTCGGGATCGATAGGGCGGTCTTTTAAAAATTCCTTAAGCCCTGGATAATGTCTCTCATCTCCTAGATGGGCAAAAAGTTGGCCTCCTTCGCTTATTTCCTGGATCAACTGTTCCCAGGAGATGGGTTCAAATCTTCCCGAGCCCCGTGGGCCGCTACGTTTAAGGGGTCTTAAGATAC
>DROK01000199.1 GCA_011321895.1 Thermodesulfatator atlanticus | reverse complement strand
GCGAGGAGCTCCGCAAAGCGGAGCGACGAAGCAATCCCTGTCGCGAGGCCTTGGCAAGAGCCGCGGCGATCTCAGATCGCCAGCCCCCTGACACATTTAAAAACGTGTCAGGGGGTCGCGATGACTAACGAGGATTTGTGGTGACAATACTACGATTAAGCATGTTGGCTTGAAATGCTCTCATTAATAAATCATCACGACAGGACGAAGCGATCTCTTTGATTGCTAACGGAGGGCCACCCACGGAACGGGCTCTTTGAATAAGTTGGCCAAATATCAAAAACCAAATTAGGAGGCAGAAATGAAGAAAGGTTTATTGAGTCTGGTGCTGGCAGGCGTTTTGTGTACGGGGACAGCTTTAGCCATGAAAGGCGGTGCCAAAGGAGGAGAGGGGACCTGTAAGTGCCCTTGGCAGGGCCAAATGGAATACCATAAGATGAGCCAGGAGGAATGGGAAAAGTATCACAAAGGGATGCCCATGCCGGAAGAAATGAAAAAAGAAACGGAAAAAGAAGGGAAAAAATATCACGAAAAAGAGATGAACGAAGAGATGGAAAAGTACCACAAATATCACGGCGAGATGGAAAAGGAGATGAAGAAACACCACGAAGAGATGAAAAAAGAGGAAGGTAAGCACCAGCAAGAGATGGAAGAAAAATGGCACAAGAAGTGGCATTAAGAAACTTTTTTAAATCTTTCAAAAAGGGGCCCTTCGCTGACAGAAGCGCCCCTTATTGAAATAAGCCAGAACCGGCGGGGGTTGGTCTTAAGTTCCTGAACGAGTCTCCGGGAAACCCAGTGTGAATCTTCCTCCAGGTTGTAAAAATTCGAGTCCACCCCGAAAAAGCCGTCCAGAAAATGGACCGCCACGTGTAATTCTTTGGAAAGATAACCCTGGGGCAGGTCTCTTAGGTCCATAATCGTTTCAAATCCTTCTTCCTGTAAGATTTTAAGCCTGTCCCTTAAAAAGAGCCGGTTCCTTTGGATGGCTTCTTCAAGCTTGGGCCAGAAAAGGGGATGATCAGGCTGGTAGACTTCGGGTAGGACTTCTATCTTTTCGTAAGCCACCAGCTGGTAACGCTCAAGGAAATTTTTCACCCTCTCGACGGCCGAGGTCTGGTCGCTGGCGGCAACCAGAAAGAGGTGCTCCACCCACATGAGAAAATTTAACCAGTTCTGGCGGATCTTTTCAAAAAGATTTGTGTTAAATTGTCCACCATGGAAGGGATTAAAAAGGTTTATCTGCTGGGTGTAGGTGGAGTGGGCATGGGGGCCCTGGCCGGCCTTTTAAAAGAGGCAGGCTACGAGGTCAGCGGGGTAGAGGGCGGGCCGGTTTACCCTCCCATGAGCGAATTGTTGCAAGAGCTAAAAATTCAGGTCTTAACCGGTTACCACCGGGAAAATATTGAAAAAGTCGCGCCTGACCTGGCTATTGTCGGAAACGTCATCCGGAAGGATAACCCTGAAGCTGAAGCCCTGTTTGCAAAAGCTCTTCCCTATCTCTCTTTACCCGAGGCCCTTTACGGTTTTTTTATCAAGGGGCGTAAGAGTCTGGTGGTCTCCGGGACCCACGGAAAGACCACCACTTCCGCCCTTTTGGCTTACGCCTTGGAGCGGCTCGGGCAGGACCCTACCTTTTTCCTGGGAGGGCTTTTGACGGACCGTAAGAGAAACTACGGCCTGGGTTCAGGGCCTTTTGTCGTGCTTGAAGGAGACGAATACGACAGCGCCTTTTTTGACAAACGCCCCAAGTTTGTCCACTACGCCCCGTCAGCCGTTATTCTGACCAGTATCGAGTTCGATCACGCCGACATTTATCCCTCTTTGCAGGAACTCAAAGAGGCCTTCCGGGATCTGGTGGCCCTGCTGCCGGAAGAGGGCCATTTGGTCTATTGGGCGGATAGCGAGGCGGTAAAAGAAGTGGCCAGGGAGTTTAAGGGCCATAAATTGGGTTACGGCTTTGCGGGGGAATTGAAGCTCCTTTCCCGGGTCCCGGCCAGGGAAAGACCAGGGCAGCACGTTCACTTTTCCTTAGCCGGCCAGGAATTTGATTTCTATATCCCCCTTATGGGGGAACACAACGCCCTAAACGCCCTTGCGGTCTTTGCTCTGTTAATGGCGTTGGGTTTTTCTCCCGCAAGGATCAAAGAGGCCTTTAAGGATTTTTGTGGGACCAAACGCCGCCAGGAAATCCTTGCCCTCTCCCCGGTGGTGATAATAGACGATTTTGCCCATCACCCCACCGCGGTCAAGGTTACTTTAAAGGCGGTGCGTGAGACCTGGCCTGAAAGGCGTCTTTTGGCGGCCTTTGAACCCCGTACCAACACCAGCCGGCGCAAGATTTTCCAGGAAGATTACGTCAAGGCCCTAGCGGAGGCAGACGTCATCTTTTTGAAACCGCCTCCTGATCTGGATAAAATACCTCAGGCCGAACGCCTCAATCTGGCTGCCCTGGCCGAAAAGTTGCGCAAGCTGGGCCGGAAGGCCTATCTCTGCCAGGAAAAAGAAGAACTCAAGGACCGGATATTAAAGGAGCTTGGACCCGGGGAGATATTGATTTTCCTCTCAAACGGGCCTTTTGATTATTTACCCCGGGACATCGCGGAATACTTTGGTGGCCACAAGTAAGCTAGAAGACCTAAAAGAATACCAGAAAGAGCTGGCCGAAAAACTTATTTTAAAACCCCTGGCGGGTGAGCCGCGGCTGGTAGCCGGGGCAGATGTTTCTTATCTTCCCACGGGTGAGGCGCTGGGGGTGGTCGTGGTTTACGACCTTGAAGAAAAAAAGGTCAAAGAAGTGGCCACGGCCAAAGAACCGGTCACCTTTCCTTATATCCCCGGTTTTCTTTCCTTTCGGGAAGTCCCCGTACTGAAAAAGGTGGTAAAAAAACTGGTTGCCAGACCAGAAGTCATCCTGGTTGACGGCCAGGGGATCTTACATCCCAGAGGCCTAGGCCTGGCCGCTCATTTGGGCCTGGAGTTAGGGCTTCCCACGGTAGGGGTGGCCAAAAAGCCCCTTTTGGGAGATTTTGAAGAGCCTCCTGACGAAGCGGGGGCCTACTCTTTGATCAGGGTAGACGGCAAGATACGGGGGGCGGTGCTGCGCACCCGCCCCGGGGTCAAACCGGTTTACGTCTCCCCTGGCCACCTTATTGATCTCCCCTCGGCCTTAGCGGTGGTCAAAAGGGCCCTTACGGGTTATCGCTTACCTGAACCCTTAAGGCAGGCCCATCTTATGAGCCAGAGGCTCAAAAAGCCATGATCGGAGTCATCATTCCGGCAGGAGGGGTTGGTAAAAGGGTGGGTGCCCCTTTACCCAAGCAATTTATCGAGATTGCGGGCAAACCCTTAATTTTGCATACCTTGGCCCCGTTCTTGACCCTGCCCGAAGTAAGTTTCATCGTGATTCCCTGCGTGGCATCCTGGCTTGAAAAATTAAAAAAGATGGTGAGCGGGCTGGCCAAACCGGTGGAGGTGGTCCCGGGTGGAGAAACCAGGCAGGAGTCGGTGGCCCGGGGGCTTGCGGCCCTCCCTGCGGAAGTGGAGATCGTCCTGGTACACGACGCCGCCCGCCCCTTTGTCACTCCGGCCTTGATCCGTGAAGTCATCGCCCAAACATCAGCCAAAGGGGCGGCCCTTCTGGCCCTTCCGGCCCGGGACACGGTAAAAGAAGTGGAGCAGGGCCGGGTGGTAAAGACCCTGCCCCGGGAGCGCATCTACCTCGCCCAGACCCCCCAGGGGGCCCGCAGGGAACTCCTCCTTAAGGCCTTCTCCTTGGCGGAAAAACGGGGCCTTTCCGGCACAGACGAGGCCAGCCTCCTTGAGGCCGTCGGTATACCGGTGTACGTGGTCCCCGGCTCCTTTCTCAACTTTAAGATCACCACCCCGGAGGATTTACACCTGGCCCGCCTCCTTCTGGAAAGATAATTTTTTATTGGGAAACGGATCGTTTTGTTAAGGCTTGCGGGGCCTACCGCTACACCTTGATTTTTTGCCTTCAGTTGCCGAGATTAAGAGTAGTCCGGAGGACATTCCCCATTGACACCCTTTTTAAGGAGAGGCATTATCATAGTTTGACACTTGATTTCGGATGGTGAGCAAAGGCAATGAAAGGAAGTTTTGAACCCATTAAACCGGCGCGTCGTACCGAAAATATCGAATACGCGGTACGGGATATCGTTTTGGTGGCCGAGGAGGCCCGTAAAAAAGGGAAGGAGTTACTTTTCCTAAACATTGGCGACCCGATCCAGTATGATTTTCGCACCCCTTCCCCCCTGGTAGAGGCCACCTACCAGGCCATGTGCGAAAATCTGACTGGTTATTCGGCCTCAGAAGGGGTGGACGAGGCCATTGAGGCCATAAAAAAAGAAGCGCGACAGAAGGGTATTGAACCTACTGACGTCTTTATTACCACCGGCGCCAGCGAAGCCATTGATTTTACCCTCACCGCCCTGGTCAACGAGGGAGAAAACGTCCTGGTGCCGTACCCCGGCTACCCCCTTTACACGGCTATCCTGGCCAAACTCGGGGCGGAGCCGAACCCTTATTACCTGGACGAAGAAAATGCCTGGCAGCCTGACCTTGACGACATCGCTGCCAAGGTAAACGAAAAGACCCGGGCTATTGTTATCATCAACCCCAACAACCCTACCGGGGCGGTCTATTCGGAAGAGACTCTTCGGGGGATCGTTGAGATCGCCAAAAGGCACCAGCTGGTGATCCTTTCGGACGAAATTTACGACAAGCTGGTTTTCGACGGGCAAAAACACATCTCCATCGCGTCCCTTGACCCCGAAGTCCCCATGGTAACCTTTAACGGCCTTTCCAAATGTTATCTGGCCCCGGGGTTTCGTATCGGTTGGGGCATTGTTTCCG
>DROK01000198.1 GCA_011321895.1 Thermodesulfatator atlanticus | reverse complement strand
GCCCGGTCGGCCACGGCACAGGTTGCACCTTCTCCGCGGCCTTAACCGCAGGCCTGGCCCAGGGCATTTCTTTCTTTGAAGCCGCCCAAATAGCCAAAAAATTCGTCACCCTTTCCCTTAAGGCGGCCAGCCTTTCCCCGCTGGGGAAGGGGATCTCCCCCCTTGACCATTTGATCCACCTAGATAGGCTTAAAGCCCGCTACCAGGTGTTAAAAGACCTGGAAGCCGCTGCGGAATTTTTCTGCAGTTTCCCCGTAAGGGAGCTTATTCCTGAAGTGCAATCAAACCTGGGTTACGCCCTGCCCCTGGCCCAGAAGCAGGACGAAGTAGCGGCTTTTCCGGGACGAATCGTGGCCTGTGGGGAAAGGGCCAGACCCGTAGGTTGCCCCACCTTCGGGGCCTCACGGCACATAGCCAACGTGATCCTAAGCGCTCTTAAGTTTGACCCTTCCGTGAGAGCCGCCTTAAACATACGCTTTGACGAAAGCTTTATTAAAAGGGCCCAAAACCTGGGCCTGTCCGTGGCGGAATTTTCCCGCCGCCAAGAACCGCCGGAAATAAAGGCCCGTGAGGGCTCTACCCTGATCTGGGGCATAAGCGCGGTGTGTAGCCAGCTGGGCTTTGTCCCGGACCTTATCTTTGACCGGGGAGAAGTAGGCAAAGAACCGATGATCAGGGTCCTGGGCAAAGACCCCTTTGAAGTAACCCAGAAAGCCTTAAAACTCCTTTCAGGAGGCCCCAAATGAGTATTACCAAGGAAGAGGTCCAGCACGTAGCCCATCTGGCACGACTTGAATTTTCAGAAGAAGAGCTAGAACGCTTCACCGAACAACTGGCCCAGATATTGTCCTACGTGGAAAAGCTAAACGAACTTGATACTTCCCAGGTAGAACCCACTTATCACGCCCTTAAGCTGACCAACATCTTTCGGGAAGATGAAGTTAAGGAATCCATCCCCACCGAGGAGGCCTTAAGTAACGCCCCTCAACGGGAAAACGGCTTCTTCGTCGTACCCAAAGTGATCAAATAGGAGGTCCGTCCATGGAGTGGTTCAAATTACCTTTAACCGCCCAGCTCGAATTATTAAACAAAGGAGAGGTAACCAGCCGCTCCTTGACCTCATATCTCCTTAAAAGGATCGAAGAAAAAGATCCTCAGATAAAGGCCTTTATCACCGTGACCGCCGAAGAAGCCTTACGGGCCGCCGAAGAGGCGGATAAATCCCGGGGCCAGAAGGATCACAGACCCCTCTTGGGGCTGCCTTTGGCCATAAAAGACAATATTTGCGTAAGGGGAGCGCCCACCACCTGCGCCTCTAAAATGCTAGCCCAATTTAAGCCACCCTTTGACGCCACGGTCATTAAAAAACTAAAAGAGGCCGGGGCCATCTTCTTGGGCAAGACCAATCTGGACGAGTTTGCCATGGGATCCTCCACCGAAAACTCGGCCTTCTTCCCCACCCGCAACCCCTGGGATAGGGAACGCGTTCCCGGCGGCTCTTCAGGAGGCTCGGCGGCCGCGGTGGCAGCGGGCTTTTGTGCCGGGGCCCTGGGTTCAGATACCGGTGGGTCCATCAGGCAACCGGCCTCCTTTTGCGGGGTAGTAGGCCTCAAGCCCACTTACGGCCGGGTCTCCCGTTACGGACTGGTGGCCTTTGCTTCCTCCCTTGACCAGATTGGTCCTATCACCCGCACCGTAAAAGACGCGGCCCTGCTTTTGCGATACATCGCCGGGCGGGACGAAAAGGATTCCACCTCGGCACCGCACGAGGTCCCCGATTATCTCTCGGCCCTCAAGCTCAATCTTAAAGGGGCCAAAATCGGAATCCCCAAAGAATATTTCGGCGAAGGCCTGGACGATGAGGTGCGAGGAAAAATACAGGAAGCCTTAGAAATTTTTAAAGATATGGGCCTGGCGGTTAAGGAAATCACCTTACCGCACACCCCTTACGCGGTAGCGGCTTACTACCTCATCGCTCCGGCCGAAGCAAGCTCAAATCTTGCCCGTTACGACGGGGTCAAATACGGCCTGCGGGTAGAGGGCAAAGACTTGATCGACATGTATAAGAAGACCCGTTCTCAGGGTTTCGGGGCGGAAGTCAAAAGACGGATCATGATAGGGACTTATGCCCTATCTGCCGGCTACTACGACGCTTATTACAAAAAGGCCTCCCAGGTACGCACCTTAATCGCCCGGGATTTTCAAGAGGCCTTTAAAGAGGTGGATTTCATCGTCGGCCCGGTGGCCCCTACCCCGGCCTTTAAGTTAGGGGAACGGGTTGATGACCCGCTCAAGATGTATCTTTCTGACATCTACACCATCTCCGTCAATCTGGCCGGCATCGTGGGGCTTTCTCTGCCCTGCGGTTTTTCAAAGGAAGGCCTGCCTATCGGGCTCCAAATCATGGGGCCCCATTTCAGCGAAGAAAAGGTCCTGGCCCTGGGGCACCAATTCGAGGAAATCCTAAAACTTTACGAAAAGTATCCTGAGATATGAGGCAGAGAATCCCGATAAGTTTGGCCCAACCGGGCATGATAACGGCAAGCGAAGTAAAAGACGAACAGGGGCGGACCCTTTGCGGACCGGGGACGGAGTTAAACGCCGAAGTACTCCAGAAATTTGCCCGTCTGGGGGTTAAATTCATTACCGTGGAAGGCCACCCCATAAATTTTCCCTGGGAAAGGCCCCTTGAAGAAGAATTGAGGCTCCTTGAAGCCCGCTTTGAAAAAGTAAAGGATGACCCGCACCTCATGCTCCTCAAAAAGGTGATCCGAAATTACTGGTTAGAAACCAAAAGCGATGACAGAAGTTAAACGCCAGGTCAAAAAGAGGCTCAAAAATTTACAATCTCTCCCCACCCTCCCCGCCATCGTGGGCAAACTTACCCGCATGATAGGAGACGAAAATACCACGGCCCCCCAGATAGCCTCGCTCATCGAAAAAGACCAGGTCCTGACCGGCAAAGTCCTGAAGATGGTAAATTCCGCCTTTTACGGCTTTCCGCGACGCATCTCCACCGTAGCCAACGCTATCGTACTCTTGGGCTTCAACGTAATCCGCACCCTGGTAATTACCGCTTCTATCTTTGAGACCATGCAAAGCAGCGATTTGAGCCTCTGGGAACATTCTCTGGGTACCGCCGCTGCTGCCGGACTGCTGGCCCAGAGACTTGGCTTGAAAAACCCGGAAGAGGTTACCACCGCGGGGTTACTGCATGATCTGGGAAAAGTGGTTATTCGCACCGAATTTCCCGAGCTTTACAAGCAAATAAGGGAAAAAGTGGTGCAAGAAAAGAGGTATTTTTACGAGGCGGAAAAAGAGATTTTGGGGCTTGACCACGGGGAAATCGGCCGCCTCCTGGCCAACCAATGGAATCTACCGGAAAGACTGGTCGAGCCTATTGCGTACCACCATCAGCCAGAAAAGGCCCGTAAGTTCAAAAAAGAAACGGCCATCGTCCACTTTGCCGATATTATGACCAGGGCGGAGGATTACGGCTCAGGAGGTGATCCCTGGGTCCCTCCCCTTTCAGCATGGGCCTGGAAAAAGTTAAAGCTCACGGAAGAAGATTTAGCGGAGTTGATTCCGGTCTTTGAAGAGCGGCTTTTAGAATTACGTTTCTTCACCCTTGAGATGCGTCATGAAAACGAAAGAAACCGTACTGCTACTCCTTGAGGAAGGTCTTCAGGAAAAATGGCGCCCTCTTCTGGAAGATTCATCTTTTAGGTTCCTCTTTTACAGACAACCCCACCAAGCAGCGGCCAGAATTCTAGAGGCCCCTCCCAATCTTATCGTCCTCCAAGAAAGGCTCGCCCCAGAACTGGTTTATGAGCTCACCAAAGCCCTCAAAACCAACCTCAATCTCTCCTTCTTACCCATTATTCTCATTTTACCTCCCAAAAACGTTACTAAAGACTGGAAAGATTGGCCGGCTGACGATTTCTTAAAAGAAGATGCCAGCGGAGAAGAGGCCCTTTCCCGGATCAAATTGGCCTTCGCCCGGGCCCAACGTTCTGCTGATAACAATCCCCTTACCGGCCTTCCCGGAAATACCACCATCTTAAAGGCCATCCAGGAAAAGATAAACGCGGAAGAAAGGGCAGCTATCGCTTACGTGGATCTGGACCATTTTAAACCCTTTAACGATCGTTACGGTTTTGCCCGGGGAGACGAAATCTTAAGGATGGTGGCCCGGGTCTTAACCAACGTAATATTGAGCCGGTACGGTAGTAAAGGCTTTGTAGGCCACGTAGGTGGTGACGACTTTGTTTTTATCTGTCCCCTGGAAGAGATCGAGGCCACCTGTCAGGAAATAATCAAAGACTACGAAGCCCTGCTGCCCAATTTCATAGACCCGCAGGACTTGGAAAAGGGTTATTTTGAAGGAGAAGACCGGGAAGGGAATCCGCGCCGCTTTCCTTTTCCTTCCCTCTCCATCGCCGTAGTTTCTTTAACGCCAGGGCGTTTCAAGCATTACGGTGAGGTCTCCGCTGCAGCGGCCCAAATCAAAAAAATCGTCAAAGCCCGATCCGGAAACGTCTATTTTGTCGACTGGGGTTAGCTATCTCCTGCCCGGCAAAAAATTGGTAGAGGTTAAATTCCGGGGGAAAATGCTGGTAAACCCGGAAATATTCCCTGGGGGCCCGTTTGAGGTCTAAATGTTCGAGAATTACCGCCAGACCTGGTAAGAAAGGGTGTTTTTTCCTCTCCCCCTTGCGCCTGAAAAGGAGGATCTTTTCGTAAAAATCTGCGTGTTTGGGGTTAATACACACCACCAGGTCGGTAATCTTGTGCCGGGTGGCGTAGCGATAAATGGCGCGAAAGAGGTGAAAAATGGTGTTTCTTGCCTCCCAATCAGCCCTGGTGGCCAGAAGGGTTATCTCTGCCACTTTACGCCGCCAGCCTTTGATCTTTCTTAGTTCTTTGGGATAGACCTCAGCGCAAGGGAGTCTCTCTTCCAGTAAGGCGGCACAGCTGGCCGGCCCCTTTTGCCCCGGAAGATAAGCCGCAAAAAAACGCCACGGATAAGCGGGAAGTGCACAGTGGGGAGGCAATATCTCCAGCTCTTCGTAACGGGCCTTAACAAAATCAAGAAAAACTTTCTGCTCCAGGGGATCTTTGCTGGAAATCACCCTTACCCCTTGAGAGTCTAATAAACTTTCCGCGGCTTTGGAGAGTTTCAAACGACGCAGGCGCCACCAGTTTTCCTCACCTATGCGGAAATGGGACATCAAATTTTCCACCCAGGGATTTTTTACTTTTTTCGGCTAACGGAAGGGGGAAATTTAATGGATGAGTTTGCCGATGCGGCGCCAACGGATACGGAAATGTTCCCTGTCCCAGGAAAAATATATGATGAATGCCTTTCCCTTGACGTCTCTGATGGGCACAAAACCCCAAAAACGACTATCGTTACTTTGGTCCCGGTTATCGCCCATAACAAATAAATGCCCCGGGGGGACCTTGACTGGACCGAAATTATCCCGGGGGCTTATTTCCCTGGGCAGGATGTTGGGATCGGTGTGGATTACGTACGGTTCCTCCAAAGGGACCCCATTTATGTAGACTTTCTTGTTACGTATTTCTACTATCTCCCCGGGCAGACCGATAACCCGTTTTATAAAATCGAGTTTTCTATTTTTGGGATAGATGAAGACGATTACGTCGCGGCGGGCCGGCTCTTTGCCCTTTATCCAGACGCTTCTGGTCAGAGGGTTGCGCACCCCATAAATAAACTTATTGACCAGGATATGGTCCCCGATAAGGAGGGTCGGGATCATGGAGCCAGAAGGGATTTTGAAGGCCTGTACTATAAAGGTGCGTATAAAAAGGGCCAAGATCAGGGCCAGGACAATGGTCTTGGCCCATTCGATAATCTTTGCCGCTAAAGTGTCGGTCTGTGCCACTGGTATTCCTTAGTAAGGACCTTAAAAAGATCTTTTTCAGGGAGGCATATTACTTTTTGGGGGAAAATACAAGGGGGAAGTGGCCAGATTAAAGGCGCAGAATGGCCAAAAACGCCTCCTGGGGAATCTCTACTTGCCCCAGGCTCTTCATTCGTTTTTTCCCTTCCTTTTGTTTTTCAAGGAGTTTTCTCTTCCTAGTAACATCACCTCCGTAACATTTAGCCAGTACGTCTTTACGGAGGGGGGGAATCCTTTCCCTGGCGATTACCTTGGAACCTATCGCTGCCTGGATCACTACTTCGAAAAGTTGCCGGGGGATCACTTCTCTTAATTTAGAAACCAGTTCTCGCCCGCGGTAATAGGCCTTGTCACGGTGTACGATCAGAGAAAGGGCGTCTACGGGTTGTTTATTGATATAAATATCAAGTTTTACCAGGTCAGAGGGACGATAATCCAGAAACTGATAGTCCAGAGAGGCGTATCCCCGGGAATAAGATTTTAACTTGTCAAAAAAGTCCAAGACCACTTCACTGAAGGGTAAATCATATACCAGCTGGACCCTTTGAGGGGTAAGGTAGCGCAAATCCTTCTGGACACCCCTCTTCTCTTCACACAACCGCATGATGGCCCCTACGTAATCTTTAGGGGTATAGATTTCAGCCCGGATATAGGGCTCAAAGACCCGGGCGATTTTCTCTCTCGGGGGCCAGAGGGCAGGGTTTTCCACCTCAACTATTTGGCCGTCTGTCAGTTCTACCCGGTAACGCACCGAGGGCGCCGTGCTGATCAGACGCAGATTAAACTCCCGCTCAAGCCGTTCCTGGATGATCTCCATGTGGAGCAGACCCTGAAAACCGCACCGGAAACCGAACCCCAGCGCCGCTGAATTTTCCGGCTCGTAGGAAAAGGCCGGGTCATTGAGCCAGAGTTTCTCTACCGCTTCCCGGAGTTCGTCGTATTGTTCACTTTCCACCGGGAAAAGACCACAGAAGACCATGGGTTTCACTTCCCGGAAACCGGGCAGGGGTTCCCGGGCCGGACGGGTGGCCTCGGTAACGGTGTCACCGATTTTGGTGTCACGCACCTCTTTGATCCCGGCCGCAAAAAACCCCACTTCCCCGGCTACCAGCATGTCTACCTCGGTGGGATTGGGGGCAAAAACCCCGACCTTGGTGACCTCAAACTCTTTGCCGGTGGACATGAGCCTTATCCGCTGCCCGGGATAAAGCTTTCCGTCCACCATACGGATCAAGACCACTACTCCCAGATAGGGATCATACCAGGAGTCAAAAATGAGGGCCTTCAAAGGGGCCTCCCGATCCCCTTTAGGGGGCGGGATCTTGCGTACGATAGCCTCTAAGATTTCTTCTGTCCCGATCCCCTTTTTGGCACTGGCCAGGATGGCCTCCGAGGCGTCAAGGCCGATAATTTCTTCGATTTCTTTCTTTACCCGTTCGGGATCGGCCTGGGGGAGATCGATTTTATTTAAGACCGGGATGATTTCTAAATCGTTTTCTAAAGCAAGATATACGTTGGCCAACGTTTGGGCTTCCACACCTTGAGAGGCGTCTACCACTAATAGGGCTCCTTCACAGGCGGCCAAGCTGCGGGAAACTTCGTAAGAAAAATCTACGTGCCCAGGAGTGTCGATGAGATTTAATTGGTAAAGTTCCCCGTCCTTGGCCCGGTAATAAAGACGTACCGCTTGGGCCTTTATCGTAATCCCTCTTTCACGCTCAAGATCCAGACGGTCCAGGAACTGTTCCCGCATTTCCCGTTCCGAGACCATGCCCGTTCTTTCGAGTAGACGATCCGCCAACGTGGACTTTCCGTGGTCCACGTGGGCAATAATGCTGAAATTTCTGATTTTTTCCTGCGGGAACAACTTCATTTTTAGGGCACAAAAAATTTTTGTTTCTTTTTAATCGAACCGATAAAAAAAATGTCACCCAAAAAAGCTCGATAAAAAATAATATTTTTAATTTTTCTTGACAAGAGAGGGTAATTAGTACATCAAGGACTTGAAATGGCGCTGATTTTAAGCAAACCAAAAGGATTCCTCGGTATAGATTTCGGAAGCTATTCTATCAAAGTAGCGGAAGTCACGAGAGGTTCTCCCCCGGAGCTCCGTTCTTTCGGCCAGGTTCGCGTACCATCAGAAGGAATAAAAGAAGAAGAAATTGAACAATTAGTAAAAAAACTAAGCGATCTTATTAATAATTTAAAGATAAAAACCAGAAAGACTGTCGCCTGTATATCTAGTTACGCCTCCATAATAAAACGAATAGAAGTCACCTTAACAGACGACAAAGATATCGACGAAATGATAAAAGAAGAAACCGAAGCCCAGATACCCTTTGATATAGAAGAAGTTTATTATGACTATTTCATTATAAATTCAGACGACGAAAAAGTCGAATTTTTAATGGCAGCAGCAAAAAAAGAAGCTATTGAGAATATAATAGAAATAATAGAAGGAACAAATTTAGAATTAATAGCAATAGATATAGATGTTATTACAGCAGGAAATTTATTTGAACAAATTTATAAAAAAGAATCACCTTGCTTGCTCTTAGATCTTGGAGCATCTAAAACGACAATTACAATATGGGAGAAAAATAAACCGCATACAATAAGAGATATAGGCATAG
>DROK01000197.1 GCA_011321895.1 Thermodesulfatator atlanticus | reverse complement strand
CTTCCCTGTGTGGATGGGGTTTCCCTGGCATATCCTTTTTACGCCTTACAAATAAACTTTAAGGGCACAAACGTTCTTGACGGAAGCGGCAATGATATTTATCTGGGCCATGTCCCCCGCCGGGTAGAATTCAAGCGACAAAAAATTTATCCCCGCCTTTGTTTCTTACGACCTATTGCTGACCGCCTTCCCACCGGAAATTTTCTCTCCGCGATAACACGCACCCGTTCCGAAATGGCCGGTCCCTTCGGTTTTACCTTTCGGGACGCCCAAAGGCTCTTTCCTCAGGCCCAATCTGTTTTTCCTTTCTGGAAAGAGGCCGATAAGTTGCGGAAGGGCTGGGACTATTTTGATCTCAAGGCCGATATCTGGGGGCCGAATTTGGAGTTTGATCTCGTAATGCGTAAGGCCCGAAACTTTGCCACAGTTTACGGGGCAAATCTTGTCTTTCCCTGGGCAGAGCGAAGGGTGGCGGAATACGCCAAAAGAATACCGGAGCGCTTTCTCTTTGACCGACAAAAATTTTGCAACAAACTCCTCCTGCGCAAGCTCTTAAAAGAGCGTCTGGGACTAGATAGCGATGCCCTGGGGAAATTTTCTTACGGTTTTAACGCTTATGGTCTCCTCACCAAGATGAAAGATCGGGCCAGAGAGGAAATAGTGGACTGTTCTCTCTGGAATCCCAGGGAGACAGAAAAAATTTTAAAAAAATTAGAGGAAGGCGCCCACCAGGGACGGCGTCTCTTCCGCAAACTCTGGGTGCGACTTTATCTTATCTCGGCCTGGTATAACCATAACCGATACGTCAGGCGTTAAGGGTTTCACGCACTATTTTTACCGTTTCCCGGGCCAGTATCTCTGGTGAGAAAGCCTCTTTTATCCTTTCTCTGGCCTCCTTTCCCAGGATTTGGCGCCTTTCAGGAGGGAGGTAATATAGTTCTTTCATGGCCCGGGCCAGGGCAACGGGGTCGCCCCTGGGCACCATGATCCCGAAGGTTCTTTCGGTTTCAAAAAGGTCTGGAATACCTTCCGCCTCGGTAGCTATTATAGGAAGTCCTGCAGCCATGGCTTCCATGACGGCCATGGGCATCCCTTCACGAAAGGTGGCATAGACGAAAACTTCCAGAGCGCGCAGTACAAAGGGTATCTTTTCCATGGGAAGCCTTCCGGTAAAGATTACACGGTCCGCAAGTCCGAGTTCACAAGCAAGTTTGCGGGTCTTTTCTTCGCCAGGGCCGTCTCCTACCAGAATCAGGTGAGCCTTTTCTCCTTTTTCAAGAAATTTTTGAAAGGCTTGAAGGAGACCAGCATGATCCTTTTCCCGGCGAAAGCGAGCCACCATCCCGAAAAGAAAGTCCTCCGGAAAACCAAGCCTCTGCCGGGCTTCCTGCCTGCCAAGCGGAAGGTCAAATTCTTCGGGATCTACCGCCGAATAAAGGATACCGATCCTTTCTTCGGGAATACCCAGGGTTGAAAGCTCTTCTTTTAAGGCAAGACTATTTACCAGAATCCGGTCGCAAAGGGGATAAAGGAGTTTGAAGGTGAGACGTCTTCCAGGAGAGCGAAAGACACCCCCTATAACCAGATAAAAAATGATTTTCAACTCGGGAATAAAAGGCTTTACTAGCCAGAGGTATTTGAGAAGGCGCCATCGTTGGGTGAGGATGAGAGAGATTTTTTCTTTTTTTATGAGACGAATAAGTTCTGGAAGAACCTGTACGGAAAAGCGGTTAAAGCTCTTTGACCGGGAGAAATTCAGAGGCAGAAATCGTTCAAGGTGGCCTTTTCGGGCCAGATAAGAATCCCGAGGGTCTCCGGAAAGAGTAATTATACGCGGATCAAACCCCGCTTCACTCAAAGCCTTGAGCTGAATATGATGCCGGCGGTTTCCTTTACGCGGATGGTCTAGAAAGAGAGCTACCTTCACTGGTTCCCCAAATAAGAGCCGAAGCAATCCAGAAAGGTGTAAAACGGGTCCATTCTTCCAGCCCTTCAAAAAGGGACATAAAAAGAAAGGCTATGAGGAAGCCACCCCAGTAAATTCCGGTGCTGTTCCCCAGTTTTGCCAGTTTAAGGGCGTATTTTAAGGTATAACCATAAAAAATTAAAAAAAAGATCACCGGGAGGAGGCCGGCCTGAAGCCAAAGATTCAGAAAGAGATTATGGGTATGTTCCAAACGAAGGGCCTTTTCGTTAAGATCTTTTAGAACCCTTTTTTGAACTCTACGAGCCAGGCCCGTACCTTTAAAGGGGTGTTTCAATGCTTCCCGGAAATAGAGAGGCCAGATATAAAGACGTTGTCCCAGAGATCCGGCCCGGGCCCAGAGTTCCCGTTTTCCGGTAAGGATAAGCTTGATCTTGTCACTTCTCAGCCATAATCGTTTTCCACTCGGAGTTCTTAGGCTCAAGGCTACCCCAACAAGCGCGAAAATGGTCAATAACAATATTACTATTTTGGTCTTTGGAGAGGAAAACCACAATAAAGGCGAACATCCTAATAACAATGAGAAAAAAGCAGCACGTCTTCCAAACCAGATAATTAAGAACAGGCTGGCCAAGGCCCAGAATATCCAAAATATTCGGGCTTTAAATCCCTGAACGCTGGAAG
>DROK01000196.1 GCA_011321895.1 Thermodesulfatator atlanticus | reverse complement strand
TTCATTTTTGTCGTCTCTTAAAATCATACAAGGGGTCCTCGCAATGACTTTATGCAATGCACACATGTCGAATATTTTGTGACCCCCATTAATAATATGCGTAGAGGGGCCCTTTCTTTTTGTTGGGGGTTGGGGTAAAGGTTTTTTAATGTCCCCCAAGCCCTTTAAAAGACCGCTTCTGGTCCTTTCCAGCCTTTCTGCCTGCGGGGCCTTCGCCTTAGCCACCGTGGCTTTCTTTATGCCGGTCTATCTCAAAAAAATCGGCTTTTCCGGGGCCCAGATTGGGTCGCTTTACGCCGCTTTTAGCGTAACCTCCATCATCACCTCCTTTCCTTCCGGCCTGGCTTCTGACCGGTTTTACGCCCGCAACCTGATCGTCCTGGCTTTGAGCCTGATGGGGGCCTCGGCCTGGGTCCAGAGCCTGGTCACCTCCTTTTTCCTATTCGCCCTGGCTTATCTGGCCTGGGGACTTGGGCAAAACCTTTTTAGGGTAAGTCTTGATGCTTTACTCTTAAAGACCCTGCCCCGGAAGGTGGGGCGGACCTACGGGGTATTTAACGGGGCCCGGATGCTTGGCTTCACCTTGGGTGGGCTGAGCGGGGGCATCCTTCTGGGTAAATACGATTTTGTCTACACCCTGCGTCTGGTAGGGAGTTTTTACCTTCTGCTCTGTCTTTATTGGTTTTTCTTGCCCAAAAACGTCCCGGTCAAATTTGGCCTTAAGAGCTACTGGGATGATTTTCGCCACCCCAGGGTATTATTTTTTGCCTTCTGGCTCTACCTCTTTTACCTCCACTGGGGGGCAGAGTTCACCAGTTACGGCCTCTTTTTGCGGGAAAACCTGGGGCTCTCTCTCAAAGGGATGGGACTTTACATGTCGGCTGAGTTCGCCATGGTGGGGATAGCGAGTTACCTCAACGGTTTGCGCCTCGAACGGGGAACCAGTCTTTACCAGCTGGCCGGGCTGGGGCTCTTTTGTTCCGGACTGGGACACATGGGCATGGTTATCCCGTATCTGCCCTTGAGCCTGGCCTTTCGTCTCCTGCACGGTTTCGGGGACGGCACCATTATGGTGCTTTCCTACGTGGGGATAGCCAAACTTTTCCGGGTAGAAAGGATAGGTGGAAACAGTGGCTTGATTACTCTGGCCATCATGTTGGGTAGTTTTACCGGTTCTTTAATTTTTGGCCCCATAGGGGCCCGTTTTGGCTACCAGTGGCCCCTTTTTATTTCCGGCCTGATTACCCTCTGCCTTATTCCGCTGGTCTACCTTCCCCGCTTTCGGGAAGTAGAAAATCAGGTTTAGGGAAAAGCCTCCCCGGCCGAACTTATTAATAGGGTCATCAAATAGTCGACATCGTTATTTATTGTCATTACGTAATATGCATTCGTCCTCAGTCATTGCGACCCCTGTCGTGGTTAGATCATCACGACAGGGGGAAGCAATCTCTGGAGATCGCCACGCCCCCTCCACGCTTTGGAATGCGTGGAGGGGGTCTCGCGATGACTAACTTGGGGGCGTAATGAAAAAGTCGATCAAGCATGTCGGTTAAAAATGCTTCCATAAAATAAATAAATTAAAAAGTCCTATCAAAAGGGTTTAAGATGATTATCAAAGAAAGACGCAAACACACCCGGATAAGCCTTGAAGGATCCAAGGTCTTCCTGCCGGAAGGACGACAAGGTCAGTTGGTTAACGCCAGTATCAGCGGGCTGGCCTTCCAACAACCAGAAGGGGTCTCCTTTGAACCGGGAGAAAAGCTCGATATTTCGGTGTTCTACCGGGGGGAAAATATTAAGGGACAGGCGGTGGTAGTGCACGTAACCGAAGGTCTGGTAGGGTGCGAATGGATAGATTTCGAAGACCAGAACCAGAGAGAGGCCTATTACCGCTGGCTCCTTACCGGGGTGCCTTTTTCAGACTGAGGGCCACAAAACCTGCTCCCTTTTGGTAGCCTTCCCGCGGGTCCTCATAACGAGGAGATTCGTCAGGAGATTGATAAAGGGAAGAGACTTCTTTTTCCAAAGAAAACCCCAGTTCCTGTACCAGCTTTAAGACCTTGTCGTGGGGATAAAACCTGGCAAAACGGTAAAGCTTATGCCCTGCCCTCTTCTTGGCTTCGTAATATCTGGCCCAGGAAGAATCTGCCGGAATGAACCCCAGCCAAAGTTTTCCCTGCGGTTTAAGGATCCTTCTGGCTTCCCGCAATACCTGAAGCGGATCTTCCACGAAACACAGGGTAAAAAACAGCCCGCAGGCCGCAAAGCTCTCTTCTTTGAAAGGCAGGCTTTCTCCCCGGCCGCAAACCACCCAGAGGCCCTTTGAGCGTGCCCGTTTCAACATCGGAAAGGAGGGATCAAGCCCGTAAGTAAAGCCAAGGGCCTTAGCAAAGACCCCGGTTCCTACCCCTATCTCCAAGGCCGGCTGAGGAGGAGAACCCAGTTCTTTTAAGGCCGCCAGTTCGGCTTCAAAAAGGGGGTTTTCCTGATACCAGGCGTCGTATTCCTCCGCTGATTCTCCAAAAGCCCTGCTGATCTCGCGCCACATAAAAAAAGAAGGGCGGGTTTCCCCGCCCTTTTCGGTTTAGATATCGAAATAAAGATAGAATTCGTAGGGGTGCGGCCGCAGACGGACCTGATCGGCCTCATTTTCGCGCTTATATTCGATCCACTTGCGGATCAGGTCTTCGGTAAAAACGTCGCCCTTCATCAGGAATTCGTGGTCTTCTTCAAGGGCCTGGAGCGCTTCTTCCAGGCTGGCGGGAGTGGTGGGAATATCTTTGAGCTCTTCCGGAGGCAGGCTGTAAAGGTCTTTGTCCATGGGTTCACCAGGATCAATGCGGTTTTCGATACCATCCAGGGCCGCCATAAGCATAGCCGCAAAAGCGAGATAACCGTTACAGGAAGGATCCGGGGTACGGAACTCGATACGCTTGGCCTTGGGGCTCGGGCTATACATGGGGATACGAATGGCCGCGGACCGGTTACGGCTGGAGTAGCAGAGGTTTACCGGCGCCTCAAAACCCGGGGTCAAACGCTTATAGGAGTTGGTGGTGGGGTTGGTGAAGGCGCAGACGGCCTTGCAGTGTTTAAGGATCCCACCGATGGCGTAAAGGGCGGTCTCCGAAAGCCCGGCGTAACGATCACCGGCAAAGACCGGGGTGTCTCCCTTCCAGATGCTCATGTGAGTGTGCATCCCGGAACCGTTGTCCCCAAAGAGCGGTTTGGGCATAAAGGTGACGGTTTTCCCGTGCTTATAAGCCACGTTTTTGATGATGTATTTGAACCACATCAGCTGGTCACCCATCTTGAGGAGCGGGGCAAAACGCATATCGATTTCAGCCTGGCCGGCGGTGGCCACCTCGTGGTGTTGACATTCGACGTGGATGCCCACCTTCTGCATGACAAGTACCATTTCGGTACGCAGGTCTTGGAACTTATCAGAAGGCGGCACCGGGAAGTAACCTTCCTTGTGGCGGGGTTTATAGCCCAGGTTAGGGCACTCTTCCCGGCCGGAATTCCAGATACCTTCGATCGAATCTACAAAATAAAAGGCGAAATGGGCGCCGCTGTCGTAGCGGATATCGTCAAAGATAAAAAATTCGGCTTCCGGCCCGAAATAGGCCACGTCTCCGATACCCGTGCTCTTGAGGTACTCTTCCGCCTTTTTGGCCACGTAACGGGGATCGCGGGTGTAAGGTTCTTTGGTGATGGGGTCATAGACGTTACAGAGGAGGACCAGGGTCGGTACCTCAAAGAAGGGATCCATGACCGCGGTGTTCGGGTCCGGCACGATGATCATGTCACTTTCGTGGATCTCCTGCCAGCCACGAATAGAAGACCCGTCAAAACCAAACCCCGCTTCAAAGGACTCTTCGGTAAGCTCTTCGATGGGCACGGAGAAGTGCTGCCACATACCGGGAAAGTCGGTGAAACGCAGATCAACCATTTTGGCCCCGTTGGCCTTGGCAAATTCAATTACTTCTTTGGGTGTCATGATACGACCTCCTTGTTATGTTGTTTTTTGGTTGGGCAAATTTCCTCTAAGGTGCGTTCTAGATAAGTCTTAAGGTCTGCCAGTTCTTCATCGGGGACCTTTTCTCCTTCCAGGGTACGGACGTAAAAGACGTCTGAGGCCAGGTCCGCCCGATTTGAAATAAAGGCCCTTTCAATGTTGACCGGCCACTTGGCCAGGGCTTTGGCCAGGAAATAGAG
>DROK01000195.1 GCA_011321895.1 Thermodesulfatator atlanticus | reverse complement strand
GGTCAACGTAAAATTACATTTCTGGGGGGCGGAAATCTCCTTTAAGATCCCCAAACGCAAAGTAGACGGCAACCCCCTTGACGGACTTAAAGGATTTCGTATTCTGCGCCACGGTGAGAGCCTTACCGGCCCCAAAAAGATTTATGAAGAAGAAATCTTCGTCTCTCTGAGCAAAGAAATGTTTGAAAATTTGAGCTGGTACCACTTCAACGATCGTGGTCTGCGTCCTGGTATGCGCTATTATTACGAAATCCGCGCGGTCAGAGGTTGGCGCTCGGTAAGCGACCCGGCCCGTTCTCCTTCCTTCGCCTGGTATACCCCTCCGGCGGCCCCGAAAAACCTTACCGCCAAAGGCTGGGACGGTTACGTCTTCTTAAACTGGCTACCCGTCACCTCCTTCATGGACGGGCGAGCGGCCCCGAGCCACCTCTTCCGTTACCGGATTTACCGCTTTGAACCCCCAAAATTGCGCAAACCCCTGCCGGTATTGGTCCCGGAACACTCTTTTTTTGATTACGACGTGCGGAACGGAAGGCTTTATTGTTATCAGGTGGCGGCGGTGCTCGATTATTACGGAAGCCTCATAGAAGGCCCGCTCAGTAACAAGGCCTGTGCCCGGCCGGAAGACCTGACCCCGCCCGCCGCTCCGCAGGGGTTGACCGCCATCCCCTTCCGGGGCGGGGTACTCCTGCGCTGGCGGCGCAACGGTGAACCGGACCTTCTGGGATACAAGGTCTACCGGAAAAGGCCGGGAGAGGCCCCGGTCTTGTTGACCCCTCAACCCATCAAAGAGCCCAAATATTTTGACCGGCCCCCGGGCCCGGGCTTCTATTATTATTTCGTAACGGCGGTGGACGATTCCCCCCGGCATAACGAAAGCCCTCCGTCTGAAATGAGTAGCGTAGAAATCCCCGGAACAAAGGAGGAGGATTGATGCACCACTTCCAGTACCGGGAAAACGAACTCTACGCCGAAGAAGTCCCTGTACGCCGGATCGCCCGGAAAGTGGGCACCCCCTTTTATCTCTATTCTGCGGCCACCCTGCGCCGCCACTACCGGGTGTTTGACCAGGCCTTCAAGACCCTGCCCCACCTCGTATGTTATGCGGTAAAGGCCAATTCCAACCTGGCGGTGCTGCGGCTCTTGGCGCGCGAAGGGGCCGGGGCCGATATCGTCTCAGGCGGGGAACTCTTCCGGGCCCTCAAAGCCGGCATCCCCGCCGAGAAAATCGTCTTTTCCGGAGTGGGGAAAACCGCACGGGAAATCCGCCTGGCGCTAAAGGCGGGCATTTTGATGTTTAACGTAGAAAGCCTGGAAGAGTTGAAAAGTATCGCCCGCATCGCCCGCAAGATGAAAAAAAAGGCCCCCATAGCCATCCGGGTAAACCCCGACGTCAACCCCAAGACCCACCCCTACATCTCCACCGGGCTTAAGGAAAATAAATTCGGGCTGGACGTGGAAACCGCCTTTAAGGCCTATCAGCTGGCCAAGGAGGACCCCTACCTGGAAATCGTAGGCATTGATTGCCATATCGGCTCCCAGCTCACCCAATTATCCCCCTTCGTTGAGGCCTTAAGGCGAATCAAGGCTTTTCTGAAGCGCTTGGCAACAGTAGGTATTTCCGTACGTTATCTCGACCTCGGCGGGGGGCTTGGTATCGTTTACGGGGAAGAAGAGCCTCCTCCCCCTGAAAAATACGCCCAGGCCTTGATAGAAGAATTAAACGGTCTTTCCGTTACCCTGATCCTCGAACCCGGCCGGGTACTGGTGGGTAACGCGGGTATCCTGGTCACCAAAGTGCTTTACTACAAGGAAACCCCGGCCAAAAAATTCCTCATCGTGGACGCCGGCATGAATGACCTGTTACGTCCGGCCTTTTACCAGGCCTACCACGAAATCATCCCCGTTCTCAAAAAAGAAAGACCCAGCATCGTGGCCGACGTGGTGGGGCCTATCTGTGAAACCGGCGATTTTCTGGCCCGGGAAAGAGAGCTCCCGCTGGTCAAACCAGGAGAGCTCCTGGCGGTCATGAGTGCCGGGGCTTACGGCTTTGTCATGGCTTCCAACTATAATTCCCGCCCTCGCCCTGCCGAGGTCATGGTGAACGGAGAAGAATTTTACGTGGTAAGACGACGAGAAACCTACGCCAAGCTGGTGGCTGGAGAGAAAATACCCCCGTTTTTGGGCTGAAGATTAAGGAGTTGAACACCCCCGGAGAGATTGGTATGTAAGAAACCTATGGACCAAGATTTGCCACCCCGGAAACTTACTTTTACCAAAATGAGCGCCTCGGGCAACGATTTCATCCTCATCAACAACTTCGACGGAAAAATACCCCCTGAAACCGCCCGGGAGCTGGCGCGCAAACTCTGTCGCCGGGCGGTATCGGTGGGGGCTGACGGGCTCATCCTGCTTGAGACACCGAAAAATAAAGAAGCCTGTTTTGCCTGGCGTTTCTTCAACGCCGACGGGAGCGAGGCGGAGATGTGTGGCAACGGGGGGCGTTGTGCGGCCAGGTTCGCCGTAGTCGAGGGAATATGCCCGGAAAAATTTTTATTCGAGACCAAGGCCGGGCTCATCGCCGCCGAAGTGCGAGGAAGGCAGGTCAAAATCCGGCTCACCCCCCCTAAGGACCTGCGTCTTGATTTTCCCTTAAGCTTGGGCCAGCAAACCCTGACGGTCTCCTTTGTAAACACCGGGGTACCGCACGTGGTCCTCATTCTGCCGGAAAAGGAACTTGAGAGTCTGCCCGTCTCCGACCTGGGCCGCCGGATACGTTTTCACCCGGAATTTTCTCCGGCCGGGACCAACGTAAACTTTGTGGCCTGTCTGGATAGAGATCTCCTCCGGGTGCGGACCTACGAAAGGGGAGTGGAGGCCGAAACCCTGGCCTGCGGCACAGGTGCCACGGCCTCGGCCCTGGTCGCGGCCCTTAAAGGGCTGGTGACTCCCCCGGTAAAAGTAAAGACCAGCGGGGGAGAAACCCTGACCATCTATTTTAAGACCCAAAACCCCACCGAGGTCTTCCTCGAAGGGGAAGCCCGTTTTATTTACCAAGCCTCCCTTTTTGAGGAGGCCCTGGAATAAAACACGTTAAGGAGGGAGTTATGCCTGCCAAGGGTTGCGGCAAAAAGAGTTGTGCCAGCAAAAAGAGCAAAGGGAAAAAGGCCCTGCAGGGGGCGGTGGTGGCCCTGGTCACCCCCTTTAAAGACGGCAAACTGGATGAGGAATCTTACCGCCGTCTGGTCGAATGGCAGCTCAAGAACGGCACCCACGGGCTGCTCACGGTGGGCACCACCGGAGAGTCTGCCACCCTGAGCCTTGAGGAAAAAAAGCGCCTTTACGAACTCACCATGGAGATAGCCGGCGGCAAGGTCCCGGTTATCGCCGGCACCGGGACGAATAACACGGCCCAATCCATTGAACTTACCAAAATGGCGGCGGAAATCGGAGTGGACGCCGTTCTGATGGTCACCCCTTATTACAACAAGCCCACCCAGGAAGGGCTTTACCAGCACTACAAGGCCGTGGCGGAAGCCGTGAAAAAAATCCCCATTATCCTCTATAACGTCCCTGGTCGCACCAGCGTCTCCCTGGCCCCGGAAACAGTAGCCCGCCTGGCCAAGATCAAAAATATCGTCGGGATCAAAGAGGCTACGGGGAGCATGCGCCAGGTGACCGAAATAATCCAGCTGTGCGGCAACAAGTTTTTGGTCTTCTCTGGGGACGATTTTACCGCCTACCCCACCATGGCCCTCGGCGGAGTGGGGGTCATCTCCGTGGCCTCCAACGTGATGCCCAAAGAGATGGCAGACATGATGAACGCCTGTCTCAAGGGAAACTGGGACAAGGGCCG
>DROK01000194.1 GCA_011321895.1 Thermodesulfatator atlanticus | reverse complement strand
TCTACCTGCCCCTGGGCCAGTTTTCTCCCACCCTCCTTAAAAAGATCCAGACCTTTCACGTTTTGGAAGGGCACCACGTCCGCCTCTACGCCCACAAATATATTAACGGGGAATGAGCCTTGAGGCGCAATTAAGGCTTGCAAAGGCCACAAAAGTTTTTAAGGTTTTGGTGATGGGTAAGAAGTGTGTCTTGGCGTTATTGTTGGTTTTGTTCCTTTTGGGCGGGCTGGTCTTTAACTTCTGGTTAAAGCTTGAGAGCCAAGCCACGGTCTCCACGGTAGCCGCCCAGGAGCTTAACGCCCGCAAGATCATATTGCTTATGCGTTACCACGGGGCGCAGGTGGCCCGTTACCGGGACGGCCGCTGGTATTTCCTGAGCCGCCACGGTCGCTGGCTCCCTCTGGAGACTAAAGAAGCCTGCCGGCACCTGGCCTCCCGTTTGGCCCAACAGAATGTCCCCTGTCTCTAACCCCTTGCTTGGCATAATCGGCGGGGCCGGCCGGATGGGCCGGTGGTTCAAACGGGCCTTTGAGGCAGAGGGATACGAAGTCCTGATCGCTGACCGTAATACCCCTCTTTCCGGGCCAGACCTGGCCCGACGGTGCGACGTAATTTTTCTTTCGGTACCCATGTCGGTCTTTGAAGAAGTGGTCAAAGAAGTAGGACCGTTACTCTCGGCCAGCCAGGGCCTTATAGACTTCTGTTCCTTAAAAAAAACACAAAACGAGCTCATGCTCTCCCATACCAGGGCGGAGGTGGTGGCGGCCCACCCCTTATTTGGCCCGGGAGAGGCGGGGCTTTCCGGGCAAAAAGTGGCCCTCTGGCCCTCAAGGGGGCAGAGGTGGTTTCAGTGGTTCAAAGACTTCCTCATCGCCCAGGGAGCCCAGGTTATCGAAGTCTCTCCCGTAGAACATGACCGGATTATGGCGGTGGTCCAGGTCATTAACCACCTCATGCTTCTGGCCCTGGGGAAACTGATGGCTGATTCGGATTTTGACGTGGAAAAGATCAAGAGTTTAGCCACCCCCAGCTTTGTGCGCCAGCTTGATATCGTCTCCCGTTTTGCGGATCAGGACCCTTTTCTCTACGCCCTGATCCAGTTTGACAACCCGGAAGGGGAAAAAATAAGAAAGGCTTATCTGGAAAAACTAGAAGAACTGGTGGCCATAGCCTCCAGACGTGACCTGGATAGCTTTGTCAAAATCTTCCGCCAGGTCCAGAAACTAGGCCAAAAAATAAAAGAAGGGGACTAGCGCCGGCCCCGCCTTAGAGCCGTTCCAGCCTGGCAAATTTGAGATGCAAGGTCTTTTCACCGGCTGAAGCGAATTGCACCACGACTTTGTCAATGTCAGCCATCCGCTTGACCTTCCCTTCACCAAAGACCGGGTGCCACACCAGCTCCCCGGGCCGAAAACCGGACGAAGGTTCTTCTTCTGCGGCTTCTTCTTCCCAGAAAGAAAGATCCTGGGGCCGCC
This sequence comes from Thermodesulfatator atlanticus, assembly GCA_011321895.1. Taxonomy (GTDB): domain Bacteria; phylum Desulfobacterota; class Thermodesulfobacteria; order Thermodesulfobacteriales; family Thermodesulfatatoraceae; genus Thermodesulfatator; species Thermodesulfatator atlanticus_A. The sequence goes on along the minus strand of DROK01000194.1, from coordinate 13,983 downwards.
ATTCTTCTATCTTTTCCTTGACCTCTTCGAGAAACCGTGAAGGTTTGCTGAAGATACGGCCCTCTGCCGGAGCGTAGTAAGTGGCCGGATAAGTCAGGAAGAGGTTTTCTTTGGCCCTGGTTACAGCCACGTAAAACAGGCGCCTTTCTTCTTCGATTTCCTCTTCGCGCCCCAGGGCATAACTGGAGGGGAAACGCCCTTCGGCCAGGGAGATAATAAAAACACTGTGCCACTCAAGGCCCTTGGCCGAATGCACCGTGGAGAGGACCAGTTTTTCGTCTTCGTTCTCCAGGCCCTCTACTTCGGCTACACTGGCCTCCGGGGGTTCAAGGGCCAGGTCCGCCAGGAAATCCTCAAGGGATTCGTATTTGTTGGCGATGGCCAGGAGCTGCTCCAGATCCTTGGCCCGCTTGGGATAATCATCGTAGTAAATGCGGGTAAAGATGGGCTCATAATACCGGTAAAGCTGGTTTAGCTTTTCCTCAGGGGAACCCCCCTTACGCAAAGAGGCCAACAGGTCTGCCAATTGCCTGAGCCCTTCGGCGTAGGAAGCCCTGGCCGGAAAGCTAGCCAGGGCCGCCAGGGGGTCTGGTACCTGGCGGAGATGATCCATAATTTTGCCCGAGGTCTTGGGCCCCACCCCTTCGATGAGGAGGAGGACCCGGTTCCAGGCCAGCATATCGAAGGGGTTTAATAAAAGACGCAAATGGGCCACCACGTCTTTGATGTGGGCGGTCTCTATGAGTTTGAGACCTCCGTGTTTTACAAAGGGAAGGTTGCGTTTGGCCAATTCCAACTCCAGGTCAAAGGAATGGTAAGCCGAACGGAACAAGACGGCGATTTCCCGCAGGGGGACCCCTTCTTCCCTTAATTCAAGGATACGTTCCGCCACAAAACGGCTCTGATCCGCCTCATCCCGGGCCTTATAAAGGAGAGGGGGGCGCCCCCCTTCCCTTCTGGTAAAGAGACATTTGGTGTATTTCTCCCGGGCGTGTTCGATAACCGCGTTGGCAAGGTCCAAAATGGGCTGAGTGGAACGATAATTTTCTTCTAACTTGATGATCTTGGTGTGGGGAAATAATTTGGGGAATTCCAGGATATTTTTGAAATTGGCCCCCCGGAAGGCGTAAATGGACTGGGAATCATCCCCCACCACCATCACGTTACCGTGTTCTTCCGCCATGAGGCGGACTATTTCCGCCTGGAGGGCGTTGGTGTCCTGATACTCATCGACCATGATGAATTCGAAGCGGCGGCCGACCTCCCGCCTCACTTCCGGAAAGGATTTAAGGACCCGGAACCAGTTCACCAGCAAGTCGTCGTAATCCATCAATTGGTGTTCCTGTTTGTAGCGCACGTAATGTTCGAACAATTTGGCCAGCTCTTCCAGTTCCTCAAGAAAATGGGGGTATTCTTCGCGTACCACTTCCTCCAGGGAGAGCCGTTTGTTGATAGCCTTGCTGAAGATGGCGGCAATGGTCTCCTTGCGAGGGAAACGGCGTTTCTTTTCCGCAAGTCCCAAAGCGGTGCGCAAAAGATTAATGGCGTCTTCGGCATCCCCCCGGTCAAGCACGGTAAAATTACGGCTGTATCCCACCAGGTGGCCGTAGTGCCGCAGCATAATATGGGCCAGGGAATGAAAAGTCCCCCCGGCCACCCTTTCACACTGTTCGTCCAGGATAAGGGCCGCCCGGCGCAGCATCTCCCTGGCGGCCTTACGGGTAAAGGTTAAGAGGAGGATCCTTTCAGGAGGCACCCCTTCCTCTACCAGCCGGGCCACCCGGTAAACCAGTGTCCGGGTCTTACCAGAACCGGCCCCGGCGATGACCAATACCGGGCCCCAGAGGGTGCGTACCGCCTCCAACTGGGCGGGATTCAATTCTCTGGCGTAATCAAGGCGATACCGCATGGTTTTTAAAAATACTCCAGCTCTAGAGGACAGGCTAGGGGGCCTTACCCACCGGGCAGCCCTTTCAATGTTGCCCCTGAGGGTACTTTCCGTTAATAATCCAGACGATGCCCATTTATCTTGACCATAACGCCACCTGTCCCGTCCTGCCGGAGGTCGCCGCCGCGCTAAACGTCTTTCTTACGGAAAAATTTGGCAACCCCTCCTGCCGACACCTCCTGGGCCAGGCCGCCAAAGAGGCCCTGGAAGAAGCCCGTGCCAAGGTGGCGGCCCTGATCGCAGCCAGGCCGGAAGAGATAATCTTTTTGAGCGGGGGCACCGAGGCCAATAATTTGGCCATCCTGGGCACCGCCCTGGCCCGAGAAAGGGGACACGTCGTCACCTCTCAGATCGAGCACCCCTCGGTACTCAACCCCTGTGTGCGTTTACTGGAACTCGGCTACGACGTCACCTTCTTGCCAGTAGACGAAAAAGGTGAGGTGGATCTGGCTGCTTTTCAAAGGAGCCTCAGGCCCGATACCTTCCTGGTGACCATCATGCTTGCCAACAACGAGACAGGGGTAATCCAGCCGGTGGCAGAGATAGGCCGGATCTGCCGGGAAAGAGGAATCATCTTCCATACCGACGCCGCCCAAGCCGTGGGAAAAATCCCGGTTTCCGTCAGAGAACTGAACTGTGACCTCCTCACCATCGCCGGCCACAAGCTTTACGCGCCCAAGGGCATCGGGGCCCTTTTTGTGCGAAAGGGACTAAAACTTCAAAAACTCCTTTACGGGGCCGGGCAGGAAAGGGGGTTGAGGCCCGGGACGGAACCCGTGGCCTTGGCCGTGGGCCTCGGAGAGGCCTGCGCCCTGGCCCAGAAAGACCTGGTGGCAGAAGGAGAAAGGCAACGATATTTGAGGGAAAGACTCTTTGAAGGCCTCAAAGAGATCTACCCATCCCTGATACGTCACGGCACCCCGGAGAATACTATCCCCAACACGCTGAGCGTTTCCTTCCCCGGCTGGCGGGGAGAAGAGCTCCTGGCCGCTTTGCCGGAAATCTGCGCTTCCACCGGGGCCGCTTGCCATGACCAGAAAGCCACGGTCTCACACGTTTTGGCCGCCATGGGGGTGACCCCTGAAGTAGCCCTGGGTACTATCAGGTTTTCGCTGGGCCGGGGCAATAGTCTGGCCGACATAGAAAAGGCCCTTTCTCTTTTCCAGCGGCTGTTTTCGCGTTAAAAGAGGCGCATGCCCTTTTTAGAAGCCGTCACCGCTAACATTTTACTCCCCTTAAGAATCCGGAACTTCAGGCTCTTTTTCTTCGGGCAGAGCATTTCCCTCATCGGCACCTGGATCCACACCACCGCCCAGAGATGGCTCCTTTATGAACTCACCCATTCCGCCTTCTATTTGGGAATTTTGGGGGCCGTAAGCAGCCTGCCGGTGCTGCTCTTTTCCCTGCCCGCCGGTTACCTGGCTGATTCTTTGCCCAAGCGGAAACTCCTGGTCATCTCCCAAACCATCGCCTGTCTTCAGGCCGGGATATTGGCCGCCCTGGTCTACACCGGGCTGGTCCAGGTCTGGCACGTCCTGGGCCTGGCCTTTGTGCTGGGGACCACCGTGGCGCTGGAATTTCCCGTACGCCATTCTTTTATATACGAGCTGGTCGGTAAGGGCCCTTTGATAACGGCCCTTTCTTTACACTCCACCGCCTTTAATCTGGCCCGTTTCTTAGGGCCTGCCATAGCAGGCTTTTTGATGGCTCGCTGGGGGCTGGCAAGCTGTTTTCTGACCAACGCCCTTTCTTATCTCCCGTTAATCTTGATCCTCTTGTTAATAAACCTCCCCAACGAAAAGAAAGAAAGGCTCAAAAACCCGCTGGAGGGCCTGAAAGAAGGTCTTTCCTTTGCCTGGCGGGTCCTTCCCATCCGCGCCACCCTTTCCCTCATCGCCGTAACCAGCATCTTTCTCCTGCCTTACGCCGTCTTGCTCCCGGTACTCACCAGAGAACGTTTCGGAGGTGGGGCGGAGGAATTTAGCTTCCTTATGGCAGCCAACGGCCTGGGGGCCCTGGCTGGCGCGGTCTTTATGGCCAGTTTCGGCCGTCAAATAAAAAGGGACCGGTTTATCCTCTTAAATCTCTCTTTGCTCTGTGTCTGGCTGGGAGCCTCGGTCCTTACCGAAAGCCTAAAGACCGCCGCGGTCTTCCTGATGCTGGCGGGTTACCACATGGTCTGCATGTTTACTTCCGCCAACGCCCACCTTCAATTGAAGGCCGACGATGAAGTAAGGGGGCGTATACTGAGCATCTTCAGTCTCAGTTTTTTGGGGCTTTTCCCCCTGGGAAGTACCCTTTCCGGGATACTGGCCCAATACTTTGGGGTTGAAAGAATCCTTTTAGGAGGAGCCGCGGTGGGGCTTGTTTCCGCGGCCTTTATGTACATAAAAGGCTTTTCCCGAACTTTTTAAGGGTTTAACATGGGAGACATGCCGGCCACCAAATTTGATCCCATACTTCTACTCGAACTGGTGGACAAAAAACTCTTCTTCTGGCTCAACCACCAGCGCCACCCCTTACTCGACCAGATAATGCCCTACCTTTCTGACGAACGCTTCATTTACGCCTTCTTTGGCGTCTTTGCCGTTATCATCATCTCTTCTCTCAAGGTACGCGGGGCAGCCCTCATCTTGGGGGTCTGGTTGCTGGTCATGGGAAGTGACCTCGTCTGCGGCAAGGTCTTAAAGCCCTACTTCAAACGCCCCAGGCCTTACCTGGTCCTGAGTAACTTTTATCTTTACAAAAACCACCGGTGGCAGCTGATCAAAAGCCCCCTTAAGGGGGAGAGCTTTTCTCTTCCCTCCTGTCACGCCACCAACGTGGCCTGTGCCGCTACCCTTTTTGCTTCTCTTTTGCCACGTTTTAGCCTCCTCTTCTGGGCCTTTGCCCTGGCGGTTGGCTATTCCCGCGTGTACCTGGGCGTACACTACCCCTTTGACGTATTGGCGGGCTTTTTGGTGGGCGCCTTCATCGGGTATCTGGGGCGGTTTGTCTTGGCACGTTTTAAAACAGAAAGTGAACCATGAAGGGTTTTCTGGCCTCTCTTTATTCCCCCGCCGGGCTCTTTTTATTCGTCCTTCTCGCGGCCAGGCTGACTTTTATCCAGCAAATCGGGCTTAATCTGACCCCGGACGAAGCCTATTACTGGGATTGGTCCCGGAGCCTGGCCTGGGGCTATTACAGCAAACCCCCCCTCGTGGCCTGGCTTATCCACCTCTCCACCCTGAAGCTTGGCCACAGCGAGTACGCCGTGAGGGTGCCCGCGGCCCTCTGCCACACCTTATATCTGGCCTTTATCTATTACCTGGGCCAGCGTCTTTTTGACCGCAAGGTGGGCCTCTGGGCCGCGGTGGCCGCGGCAGCCAGCCCCATTTCAGCGGTCTATAGTTTCGTGATGACCATTGACCCTCCCCTCTTTGCTTTCTGGGCCGCGGCCCTCTGTCTGGCCTGGCAAGCCAGCGAAAGCCGCAAAATTACTGACTTTTTAAAGCTCGGGCTGGTAGTGGGGCTGGGGCTCCTTACCAAACAGACCATGGTGGCCTTCCTGCCCCTTTATTTCGCCTGGCTGGCCGCCTTTCCTGCAAAACGGGACCTGCTTAGAGAAAAAAGGCTTTACCTGGCCCCTCTTCTGGCCCTTTTGCTCTTCCTCCCCAACCTTTATTGGAACATGCAACACGGGTGGATAACCTTCAAACACACCAGCACCCACTTCCAGGAGGAAACCTTTAACTGGACCGGACCCTTAAAATTCCTTCTAGAACAAGCCGGCGTCATCACGCCCGTCATTTTCGGGTTGATATTGCTGGTCTTCTACACCTACCTTAAACGGCCCAAATTACGAAAAAACGAAAAGCTGGGGTTTCTCTTCTTTTTCTCCGCCATACCCCTGGCTCTGGTGCTTCCTCTGGCCCTTTTGCGCAAGGTGAACGCCAATTGGCCTCATCCCTTTTACGCCAGCGCCTTCGTCCTGACCAGCGCCCTCATCTTGAGGGGCCGGTGGCCGGAGGGGAAAGGGGCTTTTTGGCGCAAGATCTTCTTCCTGGGCGTGGTCTTCGGGATGTTTTTGATGGTGACCACCTATCAGCTGCCCCGGACCCCCCAAAAGTTTCCGCCCAAGATACAGCGCCTGCTGTACAAATTTTACGGCTGGAAGGAACTGGCAACCGCAGCCACCCCTTATCTCAAAGAAGGGCTGCCGGTAATCACGGTCAGGCGTGATTACGCGGCGGAACTGGCCTTTTATCTGCCCCAGAGACCGCGGCCTTACGTCTTTTGGCGGGGCAGCATCGAAAGTCAGTATGACCTCTGGGACGGGCTCCCTGACCTCCTCGGCCAGGACGCCCTGCTCGTTCTAAAACACGAAGGAGAAATCAGGCGTTATGGTATCTGTTTTGAAGAGGTAAAATATTTGTCCAGCTGGGAGAAGAATATCTTCGGCAAAAGGCGCAGGGCCTATTTTTATTACGGTTACCGCCTAAAAGACTGCCCATATCTGGGACCGAAATGACCAGGTTTGTCTGCCAGCAATGCGGCTACCAGAACCTTAAGTGGCTTGGACGCTGTCCCAATTGCGGGGGCTGGGGGACGCTTGTTGAAGAAAAGGGCTCTGCGAAACAGAAAAAAAGCCCTGCGGTTCAGCGCCCCGTCTCGCTCCAGGAGATCGAACAAAACGTGGAAACACGTTTTAAGACCGGCCTTTCGGAACTGGACCAGGTCCTGGGGGGCGGCTTGGTGCCAGGCTCCCTGGTGCTCCTGGGTGGTGACCCGGGCATAGGCAAGTCCACCCTGTTGCTACAGGTAGCCGATTACCTGGCCCAAAATTACGGACCGGTCTATTATCTTTCAGGGGAAGAATCAAACCAGCAGATCAAGCTAAGGGCCGAACGCCTGGGCGTTTCCACCCCGGAGATCTTTCTCATAAGTGAAACCAATCTGGCCGCGGCGCTCGAAGTCCTCCCTGAAGAAAGACCCGTCCTCCTGGTGGTGGATTCCATCCAGACCATCTTCTGGCCTGACCTGACCTCCGCCCCGGGCAGCGTGTCCCAGGTGCGTGAATGTACGGTAAGACTCCTGGAATTTGCCAAAAAAGAAGGGGTCTGCGTGATCCTGATAGGCCACGTTACCAAAGAAGGTATGCTGGCCGGCCCCCGGGTCCTTGAACATCTGGTAGATACCGTCCTCTATTTTGAAGGAGAAAGGGGAGCCAGTTTCAGGATCCTGCGGGCGGTAAAAAATCGTTTTGGTTCCACCAATGAAATCGGGGTGTTTGAGATGACCAGCCAGGGGCTCAGGCCAGTCACGAACCCTTCGGCCTTTTTCCTCTCCGAGGTCACCGAGACAGTGGCCGGGGCGGTGGTCTGTGCCACCATAGAAGGGACCCGCCCCATCCTGGTGGAAGTGCAGGCCCTGGTAACCAGGACGCCTCTGGCGACTCCCCGCCGCACCAGCGTGGGGTTTGACCCGCAGCGTCTGGCCATGCTGGCCGCCATCCTGGAAAAGAAAGCAGGCTTGAGCTTTTACGATCAGGATATCTATTTAAACGTAGTGGGAGGGCTTAAACTTAACGAGCCCGGGGTGGACCTGGCCGTGGTACTGGCGCTGGCCTCCAGCAGGTTGGAGCGGGGTCTTCCCCCAAAAACCGTGGTATTCGGGGAAGTTGGCCTTACAGGGGAGGTTAGACCGGTGGCTATGGCTGAAAACCGCTTAAGAGAGGCCTTTCGTTTAGGTTTTCATAAGGCTTGCCTTCCTGAAGGAAACCGGCAAAACTTACCGAACAAAAGTCCTAATAAATTGGTAGGAGTTCATAATCTGCAAGAAGCGCTGGAAGAGTTCGTTTTATAAAGGTAATCGTCCTTGCGGTAAATTGGGCCTCGCATTATGATGCCTCAAAATTTCTAAAAATTTCGATCAGGAGGCCTGTTATGGGTGTCTGTCACGTGACCGACCAAACCTTTGAAGAAGAAGTATTGAAATCTGATATCCCGGTACTGGTAGATTTCTGGGCGGCCTGGTGTGGCCCGTGCCGTGCCATCGCCCCGGTCATAGAAGAACTGGCCGAGGAATACGCCGGTCGACTCAAGGTGTGTAAAATGAACGTGGATGAAAACCCCATCACCCCTGGGAAATTTGGCATCAGGGCCATTCCTACGCTAATCTTTTTTAAAAATGGCCAGCCGGTGGACCAGATCACCGGGGCGGTGGCCAAATCCACCATCGAAAGTGTAATTAAGCGTTTACTCGGTTAAGATGGCCGAGATTTACGACCTGGTGATAATCGGTGGCGGGCCCGCAGGCCTTACGGCCTACCTGTACGCAGCCCGGGCCCGTTTAAACACCCTCCTGATAGAAAAACTCGCCCCAGGAGGGCAGGTCCTGGTCACAGACTTCGTGGAAAACTATCCCGGGTTCCCGGAAGGCCTTCCGGGCTGGGAACTGATGGAAAAGTTTACCGCCCACGTCAAAAAGCTTGGCTTTAACCAGAAGACAGGAGAAGTGGTCGCCCTTACTCTGGAAGGGGAGACCAAAAAAATAAAACTTGCCGGCGGAGAAGAACTTGCGGCCCGGGCGGTTATCATCGCCACCGGGGCCAGCCCCAACAAACTCGGAGTGCCAGGGGAGGAGGAATTAACCGGCAAGGGGGTCTCTTATTGCGCTACCTGTGACGGCCCCTTCTTCCGGGACCAGGTGGTCGCGGTGGTGGGCGGGGGGAACACCGCCGTCCAGGAGGCCATTTTTCTTACCAAGTTTGCCCGAAAGGTCTACCTCATCCACCGGCGGGACCAGTTGAGGGCCCAGAAGATCCTTCAGGAAAGGGCCTTTGCCAACCCCAAGATAGAATTTATCTGGAACACGGTGGTCACCGAGATCCTGGGCCGGGAAAAGGTGGAAGGGGTAAGGCTCAAAAACCGCAAGACCGGAGAAGAAACAGAGCTTTCGGTAGACGGGGTCTTTATTTTTATCGGCATCAGACCCCAGTCAGATTTCGTAAAGGATCTCTTAAAGCTGGATGAAAAAGGCTTTATCATCACGGATTGTGAAATGCGCACCGAGATCCCCGGTCTTTTTGCCGCCGGAGACGTCCGTGCCAAGGCCTGTCGCCAGATCATAACCGCCGCCGGAGACGGGGCCACGGCGGCTTATATGGCCGAACATTACCTAGCCCAAAAATGAAGGCCAAAATTGCCCTTTTATTAGGTATATGCTTGCTCCTTACGGCTTGTGGAGGGCCCAAGGAGGGAGGGCTGCTCTCCTGGTTTAAAGGGGGCCAGAAGGCCGAAGCCCCTGACCCTCAGCTTTCCGAACTCATTAACCGGGCGCTTAAGTATTACCGGAAGGGTTACTGGGAAATGGCAGAAGAGGCCTTTCGAGCCATCCGGGACCGTTACCCTGACACCCCTTACGCCCTCTGGGCCGAACTGAAACTGGCGGATTGTAAATTTTACGCCCGAAAATATTTAGAGGCCATCGTGCTGTACGAAGAGTTTGAAAAACTTCACCCCACCAACGAGGCCATCCCTTACGTCATTTTCCAGATCGGGACCTGTTATTACAAACTGATGCTCTCCCCGGACCGGGACCAAAGCTTTACCAAAAAGGCGATCGAAAACTACGAAAGGTTACTGCAGCGTTTTCCCGACTCGCCGTATACCCTTGAGGCACGCAAGAGAATCAAGGAATGCCGCGAAAGACTGGGAGAACACGAACTTTACGTGGCCAAATTCTATTTTCGGACCAAAAGGTACCGGGCCGCTTACTGGCGCCTCCTCTATCTCCTCCAGACCTACCCTGACACCAGGGCTGCGGCTAAGGCACGCCCTTTAACCCAGAAGTACTACGCCAAAGCCCAGGAAGAAACCAGGGCCTTGGCCCAGGGTACCTTGAAGGACTTCTGGGGGCAGCCTTACCGCTAGGTCTCTTTGTCTTTTTCGGTCATCTCTTCTGGCAGAATCTCTTCAAGCCCTTCTATTTCCTCAAAGATATCTAGCTCCTCTTCCGCCTCCTCCGCCGGTCCCACCTCTTCTACCAGGGAATCTTCAAGATCCTCAGCGGAGAGTTCAATGTCCGGCAGCTCTTCCACCGCCTCAAGCTCCTCCTCGGCAAAGGAAACTTCTTCAGCCTCAGCCGGCTCTTCTTCTAAGGCCTCAAACATCAAATCTTCAGAAACTTCTGCGGAGCCCAGGGTCTCCTCATCAGCCTCCGCCGCAGCCAGCAGACTCTCTTTTTCTTCTAACAGGCGGTCGTCAAGTATCTCCCCGGGGGCCTCTGGCCCTTCAGGGGCCGTCTCTGCCAGGATTTCCTGCCAGAGTTCCTGCCAGAACTCCGGGGCAGGGGGCTCAAAGGGCCCAAAATAGCGTGCCAGCTCCGAAAGGTCTTCCTGACACTCGGGACAGGTCTGAAAATATTCCGCCACGATGTATTTACACTTAGGACAACGCATAATTCCTCCTGGCACGTGGATCCAAAAAAAATTATAATAGCCCTGCTATGAAAGGGCTCTTTTATCTTCTTATCGTAATTCTGTTCTTGGGCTTGATAAATTGCTCAGGCGCCCCGCAACGGAACCTGGCCTCTGAGGCCTGCCTTATCCATAAAGGGCTCACCACCCGCACCGAGGTCTACCACCTTCTTGGTCAGCCCGACCAGATCACCCGCGGCCCCACTGGCACGGAGGATTGGTATTATTATCATATTAACAGAGATACCCTTAAAAAAATCCCGCTTTTAGGAGAAAAAGTAGGAGAAGAAGAAATAGAAGTCTTAAAGATAAGTTTTAGAGGGGAAAAAGTAGTAGATTGTCTTTATTTCGTGAGGAAGAGGAAATAATGGCCTACCAGGAACCGGATATATACCAGAAGGCCCGCGAACGCATGGTAAATACCCAGATCGCGGCCCGGGGGATCAGAGACCCGCGGGTGCTTGCGGCCATGCGGAAAGTACCCCGCCATCTTTTTGTAGACGAGGCCCTAAAAGACCAGGCTTACGGTGATTATCCCCTCCCCATAGGCGAGGGGCAGACCATTTCTCAACCCTATATCGTGGCCTTGATGACGGAAGCGCTGGAATTAAAAGGGCCGGAGAAGGTCCTGGAGGTGGGCACGGGTTCGGGGTACCAGGCGGCCATCCTGGCTGAACTGGCGCGCTGGGTCTATTCCATTGAACGCTACCCTTCGCTGGCGCAACGGGCCAAACGGATCCTGGAAAAACTCGGTTACCATAACGTGATCATCAAAGTGGGTGACGGGACCAAAGGCTGGCCGGAAGCCGCCCCCTTTGACGCGATCATCGTCACCGCCGCCGGGCCGAAAATCCCGGAACCCCTGATTGCCCAGTTAAAAGACGGGGGGCGTTTGGTCATGCCGGTGGGAGACGAGTGGTCCCAGTATCTCATCAAGGTGACCAAAAGGGGCGATGAACTGATCAAAGAAAACCTGGGAGCGGTCCGTTTCGTCAAATTGGTGGGAGAATATGGTTTCAAAGAATAAACGCCGGATAGCCGTATTTGGGGCCGGCATTTGTGACGAGGAAATATACCAGCTGGCTTACGAAGTGGGGCGCCTTTTGGCCCCCCACGCCATCGTGTACACCGGAGGGCTTGGTGGAGTCATGGAAGCCGCAGCCAGAGGGGCCTTAGAAGCCGGCGGCCTTACCGTGGGGATTCTTCCGGGCAAGCGGGCTGAAGACGCCAACCCCTACATCGCCGTCCCGGTGGTTACCGACATGGGCCACGCCCGCAACATGATCCTGGTGCGCACCGCTGAGGCGGCCATTGCTATTTCAGGCGGTTACGGCACGCTTTCCGAGATCGCCCTGGCCCTCAAGACCTGGAAGCCGGTAATAGGGCTGCGCACCTGGCCCCATATCGAAGGGGTTATTTACGTTGAGACCCCCGAAGAGGCGGTACAAAAGGCGCTGGGAGCCCTCCAGGTGACCCGGGAAGAAATCTAGTCTGGCAAGGTCTTGTCTAATAAACGGCGTATTTCCTCAGCTATGCGGGCCACCTCACTTTGGGCTTCCTCTTCGTCAAAAGTGATTATGCGGCCCTCTTTAAGGACAAATTCTCCTTCCACGACCGCGTGTTTCACGTCACCTGCCTTGGCACTATAGACCAGGAGAGAAAACGGGTCGTAATAAGGGGTAAGGTGAGGGGCCGCAAGGTCCAGGACGATAAAATCCGCCCGGGCCCCCGGTCTTAAGGTACCAAGGCCTTCCCAGCCCAAAGCCTTGGCCCCCAATTCTGTTGCCATCTTAAAGACCGTGCGGGCGGGCAATTTGGTAGGGTCAAAGGTAAGCCCCTTCTGCAAAAAGGCCGCGGTGCGCATTTCGCCAAACATGTCTAGATCGTTGTTGCTCGCCGGACCATCCGTCCCCAGCCCCACCGTGACCCCTGCCTCAAGCAGGGCGGAAACCGGAGCCACCCCTGAACCGAGCTTCAGGTTGCTTTCCGGGCAATGGGCCACTTTAACCCCTCTGCGGGCAAAAAGTTCGATCTCGTGGTCATCCAGCTGGACCGCGTGGGCCACCAGTAATTGTTCGTTAAGTAAACCCAGGGCTTCCAGATGTTCCGGAGGGCGCTTGCCGTAACGGGCCTTTATCAGAGCCACCTCGTCCTTGGTTTCGGAGAGGTGGAGGTGCACCAGGGCCCCGTATCTTTCGGCCAGTTCCCAGGCGGCTTTCAAGGTAGGCGGGCTGCAGGTGTAAGTAGCGTGAGGACAAACCATTATCTTGATCCGGGGGTGTGAGGAAAAATTCTTCAGGAGCTCTTCGGTAAGGCCAAGTCCTTTCTCCAGCGGACCATAGCCGGGAGAGGGGAAGTCAAAGAGCCCCTCTCCCAGGGCGGCCCTGACCCCGGTCTCTTCCACCACTTTAATTACCTGCGGCTCAAAGAGATACATGTCCACGAAGGTGGTAACGCCGGAGCGCAGCATTTCCGCCACCGCCAGCTTGGCTCCCCAGTAGACCCAGCGGGGATCAAGGTGTCTTTCAACCGGGAAGATATAGTCTTCAAGCCAGGTCATGAGGGGCAGGTCATCCGCCAGCCCCCGAAAGATGGTCATGGAGGCGTGGGTATGCAGGTTAACGAAACCAGGGGCCAATAAGGCCTTACCAAAATCAACTATTTCGGCCTCCGGGTAACGGGCCTTGAGTTCTTCTCCCTGCCCCAAGGCCAAAACCTCTCCTCCCTGGACCAAAAGCCCCCCGTCTTTGAGCGGAGCCTCGTCCGCCGAAGGAATGATAACTTCAGCCTGAAAAAGTGTCTTTTTCATCCCTTACTCCTTGACGCCTGGACTAAAAAAATTTAGATGCCCACTATGTTATGGCTTTTGCTGGCCCTGGCCACCGCCGTATTTACCGCCTCGGGAGATGCCTTTTCTAAACATTATTTGAGGCCTTTTGGAAGCCCCAACATGGCCCTGGCCCGCGTGCTGGGCCCTACCCTTTTCCTCTTTCCCTTTCTTTTTTTCTGGCCCTGGCCGCCCCTTCCAGAAAAATTCTGGCTGAGCCTGGCCATTCTCTATCCTTTGGAGACCATCGCCATGCTCTGCTATATGGAAGCCATCCGCGTCTCGCCCCTCTCGGTCACCGTGCCATATCTCGCCTTTACCCCGGCCTTTATCATCGTTACCGGCTACCTTATTTTAGGCGAAAAACTCAGTTTACAAGGCATCTGCGGGATCTTATTGATCGTTTCGGGAAGTTATTGTTTGCACCTTAGCGAGGTTAAACACGGGCTCTGGGCCCCTTTCAAAGCCACTTTCAAAGAGCGGGGATCCTGGTTGATGTTATTGGTGGCCCTGATTTATTCGGTGACCTCGGTCCTCCTCAAAGTGGGCCTCAAGCACTCAGAACGCTTCTTTTTTGCCTTTTTTTATTATACTTTTCTGGGGCTTTTTATGGTACCGATCCTTGTGATCTTTTTCCGGGCCAACCCGATAAAGGTGGCCAGGGGCTGCCCGAAAGGTTTTTTGGCGGTGGCCTTGAGTCAGAGTGCCGCGGTGGTCTGTCACGTATGGGCCTTAAGCCTGGCCCCCACC
>DROK01000193.1 GCA_011321895.1 Thermodesulfatator atlanticus | reverse complement strand
GAGCCTGGCCTCCTGCCCGGAGGAAGCAGACCTCATCCTGACCTATCAGGATCTAAATTACGAGAAACCCCATTTGGTGGTGAAGGCCCTTTACCTGGGCCTTGGGTTCCACGAAGAAGAGGAGAATTTAATTTTCAAAGTGCTACAATTCTTGAAGGAAAGGAATATTTCTCAAGAGGCCGTAAGGGTGGTCGCCACCCTGGAAAAGAGGCAAAAAAACCCGGCTTTCTGGCAACTGGCCGAAAAATTGGGGGCAGAAGTCAGATTCTTCTCAGAAGAGGCCTTACGAAAAACCAACCCCCCTTCTCCTTCTTGCGCCCGTAAGGCCTTAAACGTCCCCGGCGTTGCAGAACCCTGTGCTCTCCTATCCTCGGAAGGGGGCATGCTCCTCGTTCCCAAAACCGTTTACGCCGGGATCACTGTCGCCGTCGCCTTAAAATAGAAGGGCCCTCCTGTGGGCCAAATTGAGGGATGGAGGTGGGTATCTGGTCGTCTGAGGGTGGAGACTGAGGGGGTGGGCCCACAGGAGAAGCCAAATTTTAGCCACCCCGTTTAATGCAATTTTGACTCGATAACTATACGGATTTACGTCCTTTGTCAAGAGCTTTAACGCAAAAAATGCCTTGGTGCACCCCTGGAAAAGGCCAATTTTTATTCTTCACCCTGGCTTGTTAACACTTTTTTAAGAAGTTTAACATATTTCGCAGATATATTCCTGTTTTTTTGGTACAAAATAGTGGCCTTTTTTTGTAAAGGACAAAGGTGTTCCAGGACATACCGCCAGGAACGGACCAATTCCTCCCGGCTTGCCACCTCAAATAACACCCCTTCCTGTTTCAGCAACCGGGCGACATCCGCCACGCTCTCAAGATACGGTCCCACCAGGATGGGGCGCCCCCAGGCCAGGGGTTCCAGAAGATTATGTCCGCCAACAGGGACCAGGGTTCCCCCGACAAAGGCCAGGTCAGCCAGGGCGTAGAGGGCCCTTAACTCGCCAAGGGTATCCACCACCATCACCTCTGCTGGTTGGGGTCTGGTGCGCAGACAGGCCCTCATCCCTTCCCTCTCGGCCAGGGTCTTTACGGCTTTGGCCCGTTCCGGGTGGCGGGGACAAAGGATGAGACTGCCTCTTTTTAGTTCTTTAAAGGCCGCCAGAATGACCTCTTCTTCGCCGGCGTGGGTGGAGCCGGCTATCAGGACGGGTCTTTTGAGAAAGGGCTCCAGTTCCTTTTTGAGGGAAGCGACTTTTTGGCCTGAGGGGCGCGGGACTTCGCCTTTCAGGTTCCCAAAATAGCTAATTTTTTCTGGCGGCAAAAAGGTGGCCAGCCGCCGGGCGTCTCCCTGGCTGGCGGCGGCCACGTAATCAAAGGGACCCAGGAGAAAAGGGGCCAGAAATTTGAGCTTTTTCAACCTCCGGGCCGAGCGGGAAGAAAAGGCGGCGTTAGCCCAGATGAGGGGGATCCCTTTTCTTTTGAGGCTCCAAAGGAGCCCGGGCCAGAGATCGGATTCTACCAGGATGAAGGCTCGGGGATGAAAGGCCCTGAGGTAACGTCGCACCACCGGCCACCAGTCAAGCGGCCCTGGCCAGAGCAGATCCACCAGGGAAGCCCTCTTTTGGGCGTGGTTGAAACCCGCCGCCGTGGTCACGGTAAACAACAAAAAATAATCCGGCAGCCCCTCCTTTAAGGCCTTAAGCAGGGGAAGCGCAGCCTCTACTTCTCCCACCGACAAGGTGTGTACCCAGATGACCTTGGGGTGGGCAATGGAGGGTGGTGCAAGCCTGGCCCGTAAAAGACGCCGCCTGCGCCTTTTAAGCTGAGAGCCTAAAAGGAGAGGTGTGGTCAGAACCTGGCTCAACCAGTAAAGTTGCACAAGTCTATCTGCCACCTGATGGACACCTCACGCAGATCAAACTATTATAGCCCATACCACCTATGAAAGGAGGCAGCGATGGCCCAGTACGACGCCCAGATCGAACACCTTTTAAAAAGGGACTTCAAATTTGAACCCCCTCCCAACGTGGTGGAAAAGGCCTTCATCAAAGATTACGACTCCGTATACGCTTATTCTATCAGGGACCCGGAAGGTTTCTGGGGGCAGATCGCCAACGAACTCCTCTGGGTTGAACCCTGGCAAAAGGTGCGCGAAATCAACCTTCCCTACCACCGCTGGTTTGTAGGGGGAAAGACCAACATCACCCTAAACGCCCTTGACCGTCACGCCGACTCCTGGCGGCGCAATAAAGTGGCCGTCATCTGGCTCTCGGAAGAAGGGGAAGAACAGGTAGGCACTTACGGCCAGCTCAGGGACCGGGTAAACCAGTTTGCCAACGGCCTTAAATCCCTGGGAATCAAAAAGGGAGACCGGGTGGTCATTTATATGCCGCTCACCATTGAGGGCATCATCGCCATGCTGGCCTGCGCCCGCATCGGGGCCATCCATTCCGTGGTCTACGCCGGGATGGGGGCCGGGGCCTTAAAATCCCGCATAGAAGACTGCCAGGCCAAACTGGTTATCTGTTCCGACGTCACCTACCGCCGCGGCAAAGTGGTCCGGCTCAAGGCGGTGGTGGACGAAGCCTTAGAAGGGCTTGATTTCGTGGAAAAGGTCATCGTACACCGCAGGACCACCCCGCCCATCGAACTTGAGGAATGGGAGATAGATTTCTGGGAACTGTTACGGGCCCATTCACACCGTTGCCCTCCTGAAATAATGGACGCCGAAGACCCCCTCTTCATCCTTTACACTTCCGGGACCACCGGCAAACCCAAAGGGGTGGTACACGTACACGGGGGCTACATGGTGGGCACCTATTATCTGACCAAGGCCTTTTACGATATCAAAGACCAGGATGTCTACTGGTCCACCTCTGACATCGGCTGGATTGTAGGACACTCCTTCATCGTTTACGGCCCCCTTTGCGCCGGCGCCACGGTGCTCATAAGAGAAGGGGCCCCGGATTATCCCCACCCCGGGGTGGTGTGGGAAAAGGTCCAAAAATACGGGGTTTCGGTGATGTTTACCGCCCCGACGGCGCTGCGTATGTTTATGCGGTTCGGGGAGGAACACATCAAAAAGTACGACCGTTCCACCCTGCGGATCCTGGCCTGCGCCGGAGAACCCTTAAACCCGGAGGCCTGGAGCTTTGCCCAGGAGGTAATCCTGGAAAACAAAGGTTACTGTATCGATAACTTCTGGCAGACCGAAGTGGCTGGTCCGGTCCTCGGCACCATGCCGGTCCTGCCCACCAAACCCGGTTTTGCCGGAAAGCCCCTGCCCGGCGTGGTAGCCGACGTGGTCGACGCGCAGGGAAACCCTTTGCCTGCCGGCCAGGGAGGCTACCTGGTCTTACGTCAGCCCCTGCCTTACATGATGCGCACCGTCTACAACAATCCGGAACGCTACGAATCATACTGGAACGAAATACCCGGCTGTTACAAGACGGGAGACATCGCCGTGTGCGACGAAGAGGGCTATTTTGCCGTGCTCGGCCGGGCTGATGACGTTTTAAACGTGGCCGGGCACCGGATTGGCACCGCGGACCTCGAATCGGCCCTGGTCTCCCACCCGGCGGTGGCGGAAGCGGCGGCTATCGGGCTACCTGACGAGATCAAAGGGGAGAGGATCAAGGTCTACGTGGTCCTGCGCGCCGGAAAGGAACCCACCGAGGGCCTGCGCAAAAGCATCATCCAGCACGTGCGCAAAGAACTGGGGCCCATCGCCACCCCCTCGGAGGTGGCTTTCGTGGACAAGCTGCCCAAGACCCGGAGCGGGAAAATCATGCGCCGCTTACTCCGCGCCCGGGAACTGGGACTCCCGGAAGGGGATACTTCCACCCTGGAAGACTAGACACAAGGGCCCTTTCGGGCGTGCTTGTTTTTTGGGGCCTTTTGCGCTAAGAGCCTTTCAAAAGGCATCAAAGGAGGCTTGAAGATGGACTGGCGCAAGAAAGATTATCTTCCCCGGGAAGAGATCGAAGCACTCCAGTTAAGAAGACTGCGCGATACCGTTGAGCGGGTTTACCATTTAGTCCCTTTTTACCGTAAAAAATTCGACGAACTGGGCCTAAAACCAGCCCACATCAAAAGCCTTTCTGACCTCAAAGAACTGCCCTTTACCGTCAAGCAAGACCTGAGAGACCATTATCCCTTCGGTCTCTTTGCCGTCCCCTTAAGCCAGATCGTAAGAATACATTCTTCCTCCGGCACCACCGGCAAACCCACGGTGGTGGGTTACACGGAAAACGATATGCGGGTGTGGACCGAGGTCATGTGCCGCACCTTCAAGATGGCAGAGGTGGGCCCGGGGGACGTGGTCCACAACGCCTACGGCTACGGCCTCTTTACCGGGGGGCTGGGCTTCCATTACGGGGCCGAGGCCGTGGGGGCCGCGGTGGTCCCTTCCAGTGTCGGTTTTACCAAACGGCAACTCATGCTGCTCAAAGATTTTGGGGCCACCATCCTCTGCTGCACTCCCTCCTACGCCCTCCACCTGGCGGAAGTGGCCCAGGAAGAGGGATTTGACCCCCAGAAAGACTTTCTCCTGCGTGCCGGCTTTTTCGGGGCGGAGCCGGCTTCAGAAGGTCTGCGCAAGGCGGTGGCGGAGGCCTGGGGGCTCAAATATTTCGAGGCTTACGGTCTTTCAGAAATAATCGGGCCGGGAGTAGCAGCCAGTTGCCCGGAAGGGGAACTCCACATCTTTGAGGACCACTTTTTGCCCGAAATCATTGACCCGGAAACCGGCCAGCCACTCCCTGAAGGAGAGGAAGGAGAACTGGTCTTCACCACCCTCACCAAACAGGGGCTTCCCCTTATCCGTTACCGCACCAAAGACATCGCCAGCCTTTATAAGGCCCCCTGCAAATGCGGACGTACCATCATCCGGATGGGGCGCGTGGTGGGACGCAGCGACGATATGCTCATCGTCTCCGGCGTAAACGTCTTCCCCTCTCAGGTGGAACACGTGCTCACCCAGGTGGAAGGTTTGACCCCCAACTACGTGATCGTGGTGGATAAACGTGGGGTTCTTGACGTGCTTGAGGTCTGGGTAGAAGTGGACGAACGGGTCTTTACCGGAGACATTGGTGCCCTGGAAAACCTCAAACGCAAGCTCGAAGAGGAACTGGCCAACGCGCTGTTTTTGCGGGCGCGGGTCAAATTGGTGGAACCCAAAACCCTTGAGCGCTCCATGGGTAAGGCCAAACGGGTGGTGGATCGCCGGGAATTAAAAGACATCTCTTAAGGAGGCCTCGGTTATGCGTGCCAAATACGCCATCAAACAACTCTCGATTTTTTTGGAAAACCGCAAGGGCAGGCTCAAGGAGGTTACCCAGGTCCTGGCCGAAGCCAAGGTCAATATCAGGGCCCTGGCGCTGGCCGAAAGTGCAGAATTCGGCATCTTGCGGCTGGTAGTGGATAACCCCGAAAAGGCCCGCTCGGTGCTTTCCGCCTCCGGCTTTACCGTTAAGGAACAGGACGTCTTCGCCGTGGAAGTCCCGGACCAACCTGGCGGCTTTTACCAGGTGGTCCGCCTCCTTACCGAGGCGGATATCAATATCGATTATACTTACGCCTTCGTAGGGGGAAGAGACTCGGCGATCCTGATTTTTAAAGTGCCGGATGAATACTTTGAAAAGGCCTTGGAAGTGGTGGCCCAGGGCGGAGTCAAACTGGTGGAACCCATATTTTTTTACGGATCATAAAGGCAGGCCCCAAACGGGGCCCGGCCTTTATTTCTCCCCTATCATCTTGAGGAACTCGTCTTCGTTTATGATCTTGAGGCCCAACCGCTGGGCCCGCTGGAATTTGGAACCGGGCTTTTCACCCACCACCACGTAATCCACGTTACGGGAGACGTCTGAGGCCACCCGCCCCCCAAGGGCCATGACTTTCTTTTTGGCTTCGTCCCGGGTCATGCTCTTGAGCGCCCCGGTAAAGACAAAGGTAAGCCCTTTAAGGGGTTTTTCTTTGGCTTCCTCCTTTACGTCTTCAAATTCGATACCGGCCTTAAGCAACTTTTCGATGGTCTTGCGGTTTCTTTCGTTGCGGAAAAACTCCACTACGCTGCGCGCCACTTCTGGACCGATCCCGGGGATGGCCATGAGATCAGCCATGGAGGCGTTCATGAGTTTGTCAAGGCTCTTGAAGTGTTCGGCCAGGATCTGGGCCACCACTTCGCCCACGTGCCGGATACCTAGGGCGTAAAGAAAACGGGCCAGCGTGGTCTTCTTGCTGCGCTGAATGGCCTCGTAGAGATTTTTGGCCTTCTTTAAGGCAAAACCCGGTAGCTGAAGCAGGTCTTCTACGGTGAGGTAATAGAGATCTCCCACGTCTCGCACCAGACCGGCGTCCACCAGGGCCTTGGCCACCTGCTCTCCCAGGCCCTCGATGTCCATAGCGTTTCGGCTGGCAAAGTGTTGCAGGTGCCGCACCAGCTGGGCGTAACAATTCTTATTGGGACACCGCCAGACCGCCTCCCCGGGTTTGCGCACCAGGGGGCTGCCGCACACCGGGCAGGTCTTGGGCATAACAAAAGGTTTTTCCTTGCCCGTGCGCCGCTCCTT
Organism: Thermodesulfatator atlanticus; assembly: GCA_011321895.1. Lineage (GTDB taxonomy): Bacteria > Desulfobacterota > Thermodesulfobacteria > Thermodesulfobacteriales > Thermodesulfatatoraceae > Thermodesulfatator > Thermodesulfatator atlanticus_A. The sequence continues at coordinate 1,718 of DROK01000193.1, read as the reverse complement.
GATGGACATTACCACTTCCGGAATCACGTCCCCTGCCCGCTGCACCAGTACCCAATCTCCGATCCGGATGTCCTTGCGCCGGATCTCGTCTTCGTTGTGCAGGGTGGCCCGGGAAACGATTACCCCTCCCACCTTGACCGGCTTTAACACCGCTACCGGTGTGACCGCCCCGGTCCGCCCCACCTGGAGCACGATGTCAAGGACCTGGGTGGTCACCTGGGTGGGCTCAAACTTATAAGCCAGGGCGTAACGGGGACTCCGCGCCTTGGTACCAAGCTTTTCCCATAGGGAAAGGTCATTGACCTTGATTACTATGCCGTCTATCTCGTAGGGAAGCTCCTCCCTTTTCTTCTCCATCTCATGGTGGTAAGAAATGGCCTCTTCAATCCCCTTCACCAAACGGCAATGAGGGTTGGTCTTAAGGCCCCATTTGGGCAGCGTGGTCAAAATTTCCCACTGGGTCTTAAACTCATAGCCCTCCACCTTACCGACCCCGTAAAAGAAGATGTCCAGCGGGCGTTGAGCGGTAACGTTGGGGTCAAGCTGGCGCAAGGAGCCGGCGGCAGCGTTTCGGGGGTTGGCAAAGGGAGGCTCACCCCGCCGCAACCGTTCCTCGTTTAGCTGTTTAAACTTTTCCTTTTCCATGTAAACCTCACCGCGGGCGTCAAGGCGTTTGGGGACCGGAGGGGCGTCGTCGGTAAGGGGCCGCAGACGCAGGGGAATAGACTTGATGGTCTTCAAGTTGTTGGTCACGTCTTCTCCGACGTAGCCGTCTCCCCGGGTGGAACCCACGGTGAAGACGCCGTTTTCGTAAACCAGCTCCACCGCCAGACCGTCCATCTTGGGCTCGACGGTGTATTCTATTTTGGCGTCCTCTGGCAGGCCAAGGAGGCGTTTTACCCTTTTGTCAAACTCCCGCACTTCCTCTTCGCTGAAGGCGTCATCCAGAGAAAGCATGGGTTCAGCGTGTTCTACCTGACGGAACTCCTTGGCGGGGGGGTAACCCACACGCTGGGTGGGAGAGTCCGGGGTGATAAGTTCAGGGTACTTGGCCTCCAGTTCCTTGAGTTCCCGCATGAGGGCGTCGTATTCGGCGTCAGAGATCACCGGGGAATCCAGGACGTAATAGCGGTAGTTGTGGTATTCGATCTCTTCCCTGAGCTTCTTGACCCGCTCAATTACTTCGGGGGGGATCTCCCGTTTTGAGGCCTTTTGGGGCGTGGTTTCCTGGCCTTTCTCCTCCTGGACCTTTTCTTTCTGGACCTTTTCCTCCTTGGTCTCTGGCGCCCGGGTGGTCTTTTTGCGTGCCGCCATTTTTGCCTCCCTCTTTACCTTCTGGCCATAACTTAAGACTTTTTGGCCCCTTTTTCCAGGAACGGCGACGTTGATAAAGATCAACCGCCCGTTCGTGTTCCGCCAAAGTGCGAGAAAAGTGGTGGCTACCGTCTCCTTTGGCCACAAAGTAGAGATATTTGGTCTTGGCAGGGTATAAGACTGCCCTTAAAGAATCCCGGCCGGGGTTACAAATGGGCCCTGGAGGGAGGCCCCGGTAAAGATAGGTATTGTAAGGGTTTCGTACCCGCAAATCCCTCTTGCGTAAACGCCGGTAAAACTTCTTGGTGGCGTAGCGGACCGTGGGATCCGCCTGAAGGGGCATCCCTTTTTTCAGACGGTTCCAGAAGACCCCCGCTATCAGGGGTCTTTCCCTGGGCAAAACG
>DROK01000192.1 GCA_011321895.1 Thermodesulfatator atlanticus | reverse complement strand
CCTTCCGCAAGAAAAGAAAATAGAAAATATAACGCTTTCCGTTTATTGGTTCAGTTTTTGGCCTTTTTGGTCATTTTGGTTAACCCTTTTTTGAACTATTACTGGCATTTCAACTTCGTGCAGGGTTGGTACCAGTCATTAGGGGTTGGCAAACTCTGGTTCGTTTCCCCGCTGGAAGGCCTGGAAAGTGTCCTGGTCTCCAAGACCATCTATCTTCCCCTTCTGGTCGGGATGTTGATCCCGGTGTTGGTGGCCTTCTTTTTGGGGCGGGTCTTTTGCGGTTGGATTTGCCCTATCAACTTTCTTTGTGAGCTAGAAGACCGGCTTCTTCGCCTTTTAAGGGTTAAAAGACGAAGAGACCTCTTGCTCCTCCCCAAACGTCTCCTCTGGTTTTCCCTTATCGGGGATATGGTCCTTGCCATGATCCTTGGGGCCCCGCTTTTCGTGTTTCTTTCTCCTCCCGGACTGGTGGGCAGAGAGATCATGATGGCGGTTTATTTTCATACCCTGGCCATAGAAGGGCTGGTAGTGGTGGTGGTCCTTTTGCTTAACCTTTTTACCCGGCGTTTTTTCTGCCGTTATTTTTGCCCCTTAGGGGGACTTCTGGCCTTTTTGGGTCTTAAAAGGAAACTTCGAGTAGTACGAGCAAAGGAGGCTTGTAACGCCTGTGGTCTCTGTCACCGGGCCTGTCCCCTGGGGCTTTCACCGGAGCGGGGTGAAAGTGAAGGTCCTTATTGTTGGAACTGTGGGGCTTGTGTAGATAGTTGCCGTTTTGGCGCCTTGAATTACCGGTGGGTTAATGGCCCTTTGGGGCAAACCGATACCCCACCCCGGGGTGAGTAATGATAAAGCGGGGGTTTTCTGGGTCCGGTTCTATTTTTTGGCGCAGGCGTTGAATGTGGACGTCAAGGGCCCGGCTCCAGGGGTAAATTTCCTTATCCGGCCAGAGCTGGCTGCGCAAGAAATCCCGGCTCAAGACCTCGTCCGGGTGTGAGGCCAAAATGCGCAAAAGGTCAAACTCTTTTTTGGTAAGTTTTACCTGTTTTCCTTTGAGGTGGACTTCCCGCTTGTTTAAATCTATTTTGAGGTCACCGAAATCTAAGAGTTCTTTCGGCCTTCCGCTGGTCTTTTGGGCCCTACGCAAGCAGGCCCGGATGCGGGCCACTACTTCCAAATATTCGAAGGGTTTTACCAGATAATCATCGGCCCCGCATTCAAAGCCCTTTATTTTGTCAGAAAGGCTATCCCGGGCGGTAAGCATGATGATGGGGATGTCACTTTCCTGGCGGATGCGCTGACAAACTTTGAGCCCGTCCATGTCCGGGAGATTTAAGTCCAGGATCAGAAGGTCTGGCTTTTTTTCGGTCAGGAGTTTTATTCCTTCGGTGGCATTCTCTGCACCAAAGACCTCAAAACCATCAAGTTCCAGGTGTTCTTTAAGGACAAAGACGATGTCACTGTCATCTTCGATGATGAGGATCTTATTTTTCTTTTTTTCTTCCATCTTGTTCTCCTTTAGGGATGGAAAAACTAAATATACAGCCGGAATGCCCCGGTGGATCAGCCACCCAGATACGCCCTCCATGGGCCTCAATGATTCCTTTACATATGGCTAGACCCAAACCTATGCCTTCCCTCTTGTCCTTGGAGACGCGGTAGAACTTTTGAAATACTTTGTCTTTTTCTTCAGGCGGGATGCCCGGGCCGAAATCTTCCACACTTACAACTATTTCCTTCTCATTTTCCTTGGTTCTGATGATTATCTTTCCGTTTTCCGGAGAGAACTTGATGGCATTTGTGAGAAGGTTAGAAATGACCTGCTGGATTTTTTCATAGTCAAAAGGAGCCCAGAGATCTTTTCCATTTTCAAGTACTATTTTGATATTCTTTTGTTGGGAAAGAGGACTTACTAAAAAGATTGCGTCTTCTATTGCTTCGTTGATGTTATTTTCTTCTTTTAATAACTCGATCTGTCCACTTTCTATTTTTGAATAATCAAGAAGGTCTTTTATCATCTTTGAAAGCTTTTCTGTATTCTTTTTAATGATCTCCAGGTGTTTATTTTCTGCTTTTCCTTTTCTTTCGATAAGTTCTAATACTCCTCTGATGGCTGTCACAGGAGTTTTGAGTTCGTGGGTAATATTAGAAAAGAAATCGGAGCGGAATTTTTCTGTCTTTTTTAATTCTGAATATGCCTGGTATAATTCCTCAGTAGCTTCTTTTACTTTTTCTTCTAACATTTCCTGATGTTTTGCCAGACTATCAAGCATTTCATTAAAACAGGTGCTCAATGTTTTCCATTCGTCCTTGGTTTTTATTTTTACTCTTATGTTAAAGTTTCCTTTTTCGATTTCCTGGGCTGCAACTATAAATTTGTTAAGAGGATTTAAAACTAAATATTTGATGAGCCAAAAAAGAGTAAAAAACACCAAAATGGTAATTAAAATGGAGGCCCAAACTAGGCGGTAATAGTTTCTATCAAGTTCTTCCAGAAAAGGGCTAGCTGCCAGAGAAATGCTGATACAGGCCGGGGGCTTAAAATTTTTGATTTCTCCGTGGCAATTAAAACAGACCCTTTGGAAGGTGAGGGGAGCGGCGTATTTAAAGACCGGCAGATTTTTTTCGTAAAGTTTCCAATATTCTTTGGCTCCTTCT
>DROK01000191.1 GCA_011321895.1 Thermodesulfatator atlanticus | reverse complement strand
GTTGAACACCGCAAGCCCCACGTTGAGCTGCACCCCCAGGGCCAGCATGAGCAAAAGGGGCTTTCCGAAGAAAGAAAGCATTTGTTCACCAAAAAGAGACAGGGGATAGAGGAGGCAAGGAAAGAGCCTCAAAAGGAGGGCACAAAAGGCCGCCAGGGCGAAATTGGCAAGCGGCCCGGCCAAGGCCACCCACATCATGTCCCGGCGGGGGTTTTTAAAATTACGGGGATCAACCGGGACCGGTTTGGCCCAACCAATGGCCTGGGTGAGGACAAAGGCCAGGGTACCAAAAAAATCCAGGTGTTTGATGGGATTAAGGCTTAGGCGCCCGGCGGCTTTGGCCGTGGGATCACCGAGTTTGTAAGCCACCAGGCCGTGGGCCACTTCATGCACCGTCACCGCCGCCAGTAGCGGAACCGTCATCACGATCAAGACGTGTAGATCCGGCAGCCAAGACATGGGAAAACTCCTTTTCAAGCAAGGCTATCTCTTCCTTTCGCCCCTTCACTTGACCATCAATTTTGGCGGCCCGCAATCTCTTTAACAACTTACCAAGTAGAGGCCCGCTGGGGACCCCTAAGGCCTTCAAAGCGTGGCCGTTGAGCTCAGGCCTTACCTCAAAAGCAGCCAGGGCCTCCCTCAAGGGTTGGTCAAGTTCAGGCCAACGGGCCCAGGCCGCAAGTATGCTTGCCCGGGGAAGCTTCTCCAGCCAGAAGACCTTTGCGCTAAGGGGTACCTTTTCGGAACAGAGAAAGTCCCTTTCTTTGGCGATTTCTTTAAAACCGGAAAGGAGTCTTTTGGCCTTCTGGTCGGGAACGCCCCAGCGAACTAAAGCCTCGCCGGCCAGAAGGAGTAACAGGGCCTCTAATATCTCCTCCCTTTTGGCTGGCAGGTCCCCGGCCAAAAGCCGCTTAAGGGAAGAGAAAGAAAAATCCTTACCCGTTGGTAGTTTTTCAAGGACCTTCCGGGCCCGTAACCACTCAAAAGGGGCCAGCGGGTCTTTTTCCTTGAGGATGCGGAAAACCTCGTTTTTTAACCGGGCCGGACTGAGCAGGGAAAGGACTTCCAGATCCAAGGCCAGCGAAAGGGCCCTTTTAAAATTCACCGAAGGCTTCAAACCAAACCGGGTGGCGTACCGCGCCGCCCGAAAGATGCGGGTGGGGTCATCTACCAGGCTCAAGAGGTGTAATATTTCCAGACGCCTGGCCCCGAGATCAGCTATCCCGCCGAAGGGGTCAAGGATTTTTAAGGTCTTCAGGTCAAGGGCCAGGGCGTTGATGGTAAAATCCCGCCGGAAAAGGTCCCAGACCAGCGGGCCCGGAAAGACCCGGGGCAATCTGGCCGGCGCTTCGTAATATTCCCACCGACTCTGGGTGACGTCTATCTCAAGGCCCTGCCAGGCAATCTTATAAGTGCCGAAAAGGGAACTCTTAACGAGCTCACCCCCCAGGAACCGGGCCAGGTTTTGGGCAAAAGGAGTTACTTTTTCCGGTACCATCAGGTCAAAATCAGCCACCGGAAGCCCCAAGACCATGTCCCGAACCCCGCCGCCCACCAAAAAGACCCGTGCCAGCCCGGTATACGCCGCGGCCGAAAGGGCCTTTTGCCTGAGGTCTCTGAAAGCCGGGCTGAAAGATAAGGCAAGAGGTGGCTCCTCCTCTTTAAGGCCCAAAAGGTGCCATTCCTTTAAGGAAAACAAACTATCTTCTATGATGATCCGGTTTGCGGGGTTTTTTAACAGGCGAAAGAGTTGCGGTGCCGAAAGGATCTCTTCTGAAGAAAGCGAAGGCACCTCAAAAACCAGCCGTTCTAAGGGGAGCTTTAAGCCAAAAAGTTTGGCCTTCTCCCACACCAGCCGGGAGATAACCCCTTTGATCCCGCCTCCCTCAAATAAAAGGAATTCTTCACCCGCGCGTGAAAAGGCCTCTTCCGCCTCCTGAAAATTCCTGACCAGGAGCGCCCGGCCCAGCTTCAAGTCTCTGGCCCTGATTTTAGCCGCGGGGGTGAAATCTTTCATGGACCCGTCTTAAGGTCTCCGCCTGTACGTGGGTGTATATCTGGGTGGTGGCCAGGTTGGCGTGCCCGAGCATCAACTGGACCGTCCTCAAATCGGCCCCCCTCTCCAGCAGATGGGTGGCAAAGGAATGTCTCAAGACGTGGGGGGTAATCTGGCGGGGGTCAAGGCCAGCTTTTAGGGCGTAGGTTTTGATAATCTGCCAGAAGCGCTGGCGGGAAAGAGGTCGTCCCCGCCGGTTCAAAAAGAGATGGGGCTCATCTGGCCTGCGCTTGAGAAATCGGGGGCGGGCCTCTTTTAGATAACGCTTTATCATTTCCTGCGCGAAGGTGCCCAGGGGGACCAGCCTTTCTTTATCCCCTTTACCCTTTACCCGGACAAACCCCACTTCCAGGTTCAGGTCAAAAAGTTTGAGTCCCACCAGCTCCGATACCCGCAACCCGGAGGCGTAAAGGAGCTCAAGCATGGCCCGGTCTCTCAAACCGATGGGGTGGTTGGGGTCCGGAGCCTGAAGCAGGCGTTCCACTTCCTCCGGGGTGAGGACCACCGGCAGCCTCCTTGAAAGTTTGGGCCCTTCTATCAAGGCCAGGGGGTTTTCGGCAAGCCCGTGTTCCAGGGCCAAAAATTTAAAAAAACCGCGCAGGGCCGAAAGCCGCCGGGCGATGGTCTCAGGAGATAGCCCCCTCTGCCTGAGCTTGGCCAGATAAAGGAGCACGTAAGGGGTTTTGAGGCCCGAAAGATCGGCGATGCCCTTTTCTTCCAGAAAGGAAAGAAAGTCGTTTAAATCCGCCGCATAGGCCTCAATGGTCTTACGGGCGTAGCCCCGCTCAAGCGAAAGGTAAGCCAGAAATTCGTCTACCAGAAGAGAAAACATCAGGCCTGTAGTTCATCCAAGACCGCCAAGGCTTCCTCTTGGACCTTTTCAGATTTGGCGGTCATGGAAAGGACCCGGACCTTACTCATAAAACCCTGCTGTTCCACCGGGCCTTTGCCTGGATAAAGTTCTTTTAAGGCCCTCAAGGCCCCGCAGACGATCTCTTCGTCCCGGTGATCCAGAAGGAGGATAAGGGTCCCCCAATCTTCAGGCAGCCCGTATTCTTTTACGTAATCCTTGACCGCTTTGTTAAAGCGGTTAGTGCCGTAGGACTTATGAATTTTCTCCAGGGCCTTTTCGTGCTCTCTGGTCCCCTTTTTGCCGGCAAAAAGCTTTTCTACTTCTTTTAAGTAACGCTCCTTAAGCCACTTGTTTTTGAGGGCCCTTTCGACCTGGGTCTCCTCCCGTCGGCGACGGGTGTGGGGGCTGCGGTCGCGCAGGCGGTCAATCTCGCGCCAGGAAGGCCTTTCTTTTTCGTCATCATACGGCATCTCTTCCACCTCCTAACAGGCTTGAAAATAAAAATCTACCTCTGGCAAAACCAGCGCCGTGAGCTCACCACCGTACACACAGCCCGTATCAATGCCTATCTTGTTTGGGGCGAGGAAGGGGCGGGGAAAGGGGGTGTGGGCGAAAATAACCCTTTTGCCCCAGTCATAGTCGCTGTAAATAAATTCGCCGCGGATAAAAAGCAGGTCTTCCGGCCTTTGTTTGGACAGGGGTTTGCCAGGCTTGAGGCCCGCGTGGACAAAGATAAAGCGCTCTGTCTCCCAGAAAAGGGGAAGCCCCTGCAAAAAAGAGACGTATTCTGCCGGCACCTCAAGCACCCCGCCTTCCATGAACTGGGCAAGCGTCACGTCGCCCCCGTTCATCAGGTAGATCTCCCGGTCTATTCCTTCAAGGTAGCGCAAGAACATCCATTCGTGGTTGCCCATAAGGGGAATGATTTTTTCCGGGTAAGTTTCCTTAAGTTCCATAATGGTTTCCAGCACCCGCCGGGGATCAGGACCACGGTCGATATAATCCCCCAGGAATACCAGGTAATCTTCCCCCCAGCGTATGGGGATCTTTTCAAGTAAGGCCTCCAAGGCGTAAAGACAACCGTGAATATCACCAATGGCGTAAATATCAGGCATCAGAAGGTCAGCCAGAGCAAGCGCCTTTCTACCCTCTCATCCAGCCGTTTGAGCCCCGCCTCTTTGGCCGCTAAAAGGGCTTCTTCGTATTCTTCTTTGGTAATGCGCCGGTCAAGGGGCGGATATTTCCAGGCGTCTCCGCAGGGGTAATACTGATCCATGATGTTAACGTAGGTGTTGGGAGACAACTCCTTGGCTATCCAGGAAAGGATGTATTTGGTCCCGGCCAGCCCTCCGGGAAGCACCAGATGACGCACGATAAGGCCGCGGCGGGCGATAAACTCATCGTCCAGTTCCAGGTCACCCACCTGGCGGTGCATCTCCTTGAGCGCCGCCCGGGCTACCTGGGGATAACGGGGCACCTTGGAGAGTTTGAGGGCTATTTTTTCATCCCAGTATTTGAAATCAGGCATATAAATATCGATAATGCCTTCCAGAAGCTTAAGGGTTTCAACCTTTTCGTACCCTCCGCAATTATAAACCAGGGGCACTTTAAGCCCCTTTTCGGCCGCCAGGACCAGGGCCTCCACGATAAAAACAAT
>DROK01000190.1 GCA_011321895.1 Thermodesulfatator atlanticus | reverse complement strand
GGGGGTTGACAGGTGTGAAATTAAAGTTAAAGTTAATAGCGCTGACGCGGGGTGGAGCAGTCAGGTAGCTCGTCGGGCTCATAACCCGAAGGTCGCGGGTTCAAATCCCGCCCCCGCAACCAACAATTTTTATTCAAATCCTTTTAAACAACCTGCCTCAACAGAACCCGTGTTCGTCTTTCTTTAAAACGTTTCAAAGATCAGATCCCGTTTTTGGACAGAAAAAGGGATCCTATTACGTAAATAGCCAAAAATTTTGTTCCTACCGTGAAACAACCCCCAGCAGACAGGCGGCAATACCCTTCTCAAGGGGCTCCCGCGTTTGCATCCCTTCAAGGAGATGACGCAAACTCTCGGTTTCCAGGGGGTGTTCACGCAAGTGGCGCTTGAGATCCTTGAGCAGAACGGGTCCCTTCCTTTTGTTGCTCTGCATCAGTTCCAGGAACCTGGGACGTAAGAGATCAAGCCAGAGCTGAGAAAGGTGGTAGAGATCAATGATCACGTACCGGCGGGAATCCAGGAGATCCTGGCGAATAACATCCTCCACTTTGCTGGCCTCAAGATTAAGGGGAAAGCGCTCGGCAGGAGGCCAGCGCCGTTCTTGTAGTTTGTCTAGAAGGGAGGGCTGTTTAAACACGGAAAACCTCTTGCCACGGAACCAATTCTCCGCCGCCCTCAGCCAGGCCTGGCCCAAATTTTAGCATACCACGCCGGTGGTCTGCTCACTTAATCTTGCACGTGGCCTTGACACAGATAGCCACGGGTGGCCCGAAGGCCGCCGCGCAATGACCCGCAAAATAGGAAGGAAGCGCAAACCGCCAAGAGCTTAAGCCTGGTTTTGGGTATCCCAGGTGGGATGGCGCGGGATCAGGCGCGAAATCACGATTTCATGGGTTTCGTCGTCTGCCCTTAACTTTCGCTGGCTGACCGCCTGTTCGTATTCCTTTTCCGCAAGATAAAGAAAGGGGGCCAGAGTACGCATCCTTTCCTTATCGTGGGCCAAATAAATTACCCCGCCCGGGGCCAGGTATTTACGAAATATTTCAAAAAGGGGTTCAAACAGGCGGCCGCTAAAGACTATCTCCGCTCCCACGATAATCTGAAATTGCCCCAGCTCTTTCGGTTCTCGCCAATCAAGTCTTTCCACCGTAACGTTTTCCAGCCGGTTATAGGCTGCGTTTAGGCGCAAGAAATCAAGACATTCGTCTTCATAATCCGTAAGGGTGACCTCATGACCAAAGGCAGCGGCGGTGAGCCCCACCACCCCCAGGCCAGCCCCCAGCTCCAAGACCCGACCCTGAGGTTTCACGCTGGCCATAAAATCAGCCAAAACCAAAGAGGCCTCCCATATCTTGAGCCAAAAAGGGAAGTTTTCGACCTTCAGACCCTCATCCGTCAAAAAATCTTCGATATTGCTGGGTTTAATGATCTGGATGGTACGGCCCCGGATATTCAATGGTTCGACCTCAAGGCGGTATTTACGGGCCAGCTTTTCGTAAAGGGGTTTTATTTTCTCCGGTACCTTTATCATGGCTGAACAAAACTCCTCCTTCCCAGATAAACTTTTACCGGCTGCAGCCGTTTACCCCGCCAAATCTTGAGCTCCACTATCTTGCCGGGGGCGGTCACAAAAAGGAGCTTTTCCAGATCCGCCTGAGAAGAAACCGGCACGCCGTTAAAACTTACTAACACGTCTCCCCCGGAAGGCCAAAGCAGATTACCGAGGGAGGATGTCTTGCGCGCCCCCCGGATCCCCACCACCGCCGCGGGGCTTCCGGGATACACCCTGGTCACCAAAAGCCCCCTGGAAACCGGCAACCCCAGGGCCTTGACCACCGCCGGGGTAAGGGCTACCCCTTCTAAACCGAGCCAGGGCCAGATAATCTTTTCCTCCTCCAGGGCTTTTTGGACCACCAGGGCCATCAAATAACCAGGTACCACTTTGACCGTGGTCCCTTCAGCCAGATTGGGAAGCGCAAGGGCAAACCCGAGGGCCCTGCCTTTGGCGTCAAAGAGAGGTGCCGAGCCCAGGCCCTTTAAATCTCCCTCCACCGCAAAAAAACTACCCAGCGTGATGCCACGTGAGATAATCCGCACCGGACTTTCACAAACGTAAGTGGACCGCAACACCACCCTGAACCGGGGGCGCCCCACCAGCCAGACCCGCTCCCCGGCTTTGGGCAGATCCTTACGGATGGAGACCTCTTGCTTTCCGAAGGGTTTGGTCTTAAGCAGGGCCAGACCGGTTAGCTGATCAAGGGCCAAAATTTTGGCCCCCAGCTGCCCCCCGTCCGGCAAAATGACATCTATCCACTGGGCCCCCTGTACCAAATAAGAAGGGGCCAGAATGATACCCTTTTTGGCAGAAACGATGAGCCCGGAGCCCACCCCACGGGGGACTTCAAACGAGGATAAAAAGTC
>DROK01000189.1 GCA_011321895.1 Thermodesulfatator atlanticus | reverse complement strand
GAAGGTCCTTCCCGGAGGAGATCTTCTGGTCCTCGGGACCCATTCCTGGTACGACCCCAAAAGACGCACCTGGCGCAGGCTCTCGCGTCTCTATCGCCTGGACCGGGACGGGAAGTTGCGCTGGGCTTACCCGCCAGAAGGCCCCGCTCCGGTGACCATCATTTACGCCGACAGCGACCAGGAGGCCAAGAAGGTGGCAGCGGTGGCCCTCCTTCCTTCCGAAGACCCGGAGGACCGCATACGCCTTGAAGGCCCTCCACCTCAGAGCTTTCTCTTGCTTGACGGGGAGACTGGAAGGCCCCTTTTTGTCTACCGTTTGGCGCCCCTTAAGCCCTATTTTGACCGGGTGGCAGCCTGGGAATCCGTGGCCGTTTCACCGGATGGTGACACCGGGGCCCTTGGTACTTCGGATGGTAGGCTCTTTCTCTTTGACCTTGAAAGGAAGAGACTTCTTTCCGTGGTGCCTCTTGCTACTCCCCTGCTTATTGGGGGACTTCCGGTCTCAGCTACCTTGAGCTATGGCCTTTTTGGCCCCCGAGGTGAGTTTTTTATCATTTCTGGAGAGAGTACGCTCCCTTTCGGGATGCCGCTTACCGTCGATCGCCCTTCGGGGCCACACCCGGCGGCCCGTACCCTTTTTGCCCTTGACCATCAGGGAAGGATCCTCTGGCGTTTTTCTTCTCCCTTCAAGCTCCAGGGGATTGCTCTTAGTCGTAACGGAAAGACGCTGGCGGTGGCGGTGGGGGCCTTCAGGCGTGAGGACGCCCCGGTACGGCAGTTCGGGGTCCTGGTCTTTGACCTTGCCCGCGAGGGGGGAGGGCTCAAGAAGCTTGCCGGTTATTATCCCACGGTGGGAACCTGCTTCTTTCATCTTGCGGTTTCAGGGGAAGGCCGTTTGATCGCCACGGTTGAGACTCCCTGGCGGGACGAGGGTGGCCGCCTTTTTGGCCGACACCGCCTCCTGGTCCTTGAGCGAGAAAGGCCATAATTTCTTTTGAAACAAGAACCTCATAAAGGGTATTATGACCTAAAAGGAATAAAATGGGTGTTAACGGGCTAGTGTCAAAAGAATACGCTCAGTGCCATAACCAAAGGCCCAGTTTGCCGAAGGCGCAAAACTCGAAGAAGCTATAAAACGCAATTTAAGGGAGCTTTGGTTTTATGGGGGCTAAATCTTTAGAAGAAATAAAACGCATTCTCCGTGAGCATAAGCCGATTTTGGCTAACAGGTTTCATGTTAAGGAGATCAATCTTTTTGGCTCTTATGTGCGCGGAGAGGAGACTTCTGGTAGTGACATTGATATTCTGGTTGAGTTTGAAATACCAATTGGCTTGGAGATAGTAGATCTCAAGGACTATTTGGAACAGATCTTGGGTGTTAAAGTTGACGTGGTTTCTAAAAAAGCGGTAATCAGAAAACCCCGACTTTGGAAATATATAAGAGAGGAATTAATAAGTGTCTAAAAGGGATTCTGTTCTTTTTCTTTACGATATTTTGGAATGTATAGAGAAAATAGAAAGATACATTTCTGGTATAACTTACGAAGACTTTGAAAGGGATGAACGTACAATAGACGCTGTTCTTCGGAATCTGGAAGTAATCGGTGAAGCTGCCAGAAATATCCCTCTTGAAATACGAAACAGGTATTATGATATTCCGTGACGGAAAATTGTTGCTTTAAGAAATGTGGTAATTCATCAATATTTTGGGGTGGATCTTGAAAATATCTGGAAAATTATAACCGAGGATCTTCCAGATTTAGAAGAGAAAGTAAGAAGTATTTTAGAAACT
>DROK01000188.1 GCA_011321895.1 Thermodesulfatator atlanticus | reverse complement strand
GGCAGGCGAGTTTTTCCTACGGAAGAATCGTTACTTAAGTGTTTATACATGGCGGCGATGGAGCTTGAGAAGAAATGGAGCCGACCGGTAAAGGATTGGCCTTCCATTTATGCCCGGCTTTCGATTTTGTTCGAGGATAGGCTATAATGGAATTTACACAAAAGGGTGGACAGTCCCTCCCTTGTCCATTGATTACGAATAAATCTTTGTCTAAAGATTTTTGTGCAGTATTTATTCTGACGCTTTTCTTTTTTATTTCTTCAATTTATTATAGATCTCACGCTAATAAGTTATTATATTAATAATTGCTATTGCTAGCGTTTTTTCTCTCATTATCTAATCGAGATGCCCCAAACGTTGCACACCTGAAAGGTTAGGGGTCTATTATACCTGCCCCTTTTTCTGCACACCACCTGGGAGACCTCCTTAATTAGCCAGTTTCTGGACCAGGTTTACCAGCCATTCGGGATCTTTACGAGAGACATAATAGAGGGAGCGTCTGGGAATAAAAAACCACTGGGCCAGGCTACTTAGGGAGGCTCCGGTTTTTCTGGCCGCTTCTCTGAGGTATAATCTTTAATTTCTCCTGATCAAGCTGTTTTTTTAAAATTTCGGTTAAGGCCTGGATTTCGAGTTCTTTTTCGGCAAGCAGTCGTTTGAGGCGAGCGTTTTCCTCTTCGAGGGCTTTGAGGCGTTTAGCTTCGGAGGCGGAAAAGCCGCGATATTTTTGACGCCAGCGATAGATGGTTTGTTCGGAGATGCCGTATTTTCGTGCTGTAGCGGCTACGGAGTTTCCCGGAGTTTCGGCTTCAGCCAGGATTTTTATGATTTGATCGATGGTAAAACGTTTTTTCATAGTGCCCCTCCCGATTCTTAGTATTTTCGCCTAACACAAAAGATGCAAAAATGGGGGCACTTCAAACAGATAAGTGGCTGCGAAAAAATCTTGCTTGCCAATAGGCTTGCGGCTAACTAGATTTTGGGGCGGAAGGGTGAAGCCATGTTAGAGGTGGCCAAAAACAAAGAGGTAAAACCCCTTCTAGTGGCCCTCCACGGGCGGCCTTTCTCTTCCTTTCCGCTACATCCTTCTTTGCTAAAAAGGCTTGAAGAGCTCGGCTTTACCAAGACCACCATCATTCAGGACCTCTTTTTGCCCCAGGCCTTAAAGGGCCACGATGTCATCGTCAAGGCCAGGCGCGGTAGCGGGAAGGCCCTGGCCTATTTGATCACCATTTTTGACCGTTTCTGGAGGGAGCCCCCTTCTACTACCGAAGCGCTGGTGCTGGTAACCAGCGAAGCCCGCGCCCAGGAACTGGCCTCCCTGGCCCAGCACTTAAGCCAGGGGTTTCCCTTTTCCGTTACTCCTTTCGCCGCGGAAGAAAAGATCCCGGAAGAACAATTAAAGGCCCTGGAGAAGGGTTCGGCCCTCCTCATAACCACTCCTCACTGGCTAAACCGCATTTTTAAATGGCGGCTCCTGCGCCCGGAGACCTTAAAAATCATCGTGCTCGACGAGTTTGACCAGCTGGTGGCCCAGAGTCGCTCTTTTGTGGAAAACCTGCTTAAGAAACTGCCTCCTCCCGGCAAGCGTCAGGGGCTGGTCTTCATGGAAGAGCTAAACTATGAGACCCTGGAGATGGCCTATCAATTTCTCAAAGACCCTGACGAGATCTACGTTGAGCTGGGGCGCCAGGATTTCAGCGCCGTAAACCTTGCGCTCTTCCACGTCTCCGCGGAAGAAAAATTCATGTTGTTACTGGGGGTTTTGGAGAAATACGCCTGGCCCAAAACCATTGTTTTTGTGAACAACAAAGTGGAAGCGCAGAGTCTCTGTGATGAGCTCAAAAAATTGGGGGCCCGGGCGGTCTTTTTAAAACCTGATCTGGGCCCGGAATATCGGCTCCGTTTCCTCAAACAATTTGCCGGAAAAGAGGCTGACATCCTGGTGGCCACTGATGCTGGTTGCCGCTTCATCCAACAAAAGGGTGTATCTCTGGTCATAAATTACGATCTCCCTGAAACCGCCGAAGATTTCCGCCAGAGGGCGCTTAAGGTAAAAGACGGAGGGGAGATAATCTCTTTTTGCGACGAAGAGGGGGCCTTTTACCTGGAATTTATCGAAAAAGAGCTGGGGTTTAAATTGCCGGTAAAGTGGCCTGAGCCGGAAGAGGAATGGTTTTTGTCCCCGGTGGCGGTGAAAGAAAAGCTTGCCGCCAAAGGGCCGAGCAGAACTCCCGCCAAGAGGCCCAAAGCCACCAAAAAAGTCGCACCCCGCGGGCTCAAATTTTCTTCAACCAAAAAACGCCCGCTACGCAAGCCCTAGAGATTCTTTCAGCTTCGTGTTAAAAAGGCCCCATGCGGCTGGGAAGGGTCCTTTACCAGAACGAGGCTTACTACGCCCTCTTTGAAACAGAAAAGATCAAACTCTTAAAAGAATTTCCCGCCAAAGGTCTTTGCTTCTCCGGCCTTGAGATTACACCTTCTGAGGCCCGAATCATCGCCCCCTGTGTCCCCTCGAAAATTATCGCTCTGGGGCTTAATTACCGGGACCACGCCCGGGAGCTGGGGCTTCCCCTGCCGGAAGAACCGCTGATTTTTATGAAGCCCCCCTCGGCCGTCATCGGGCCGGAGGAACACATTCTTCTCCCCCCTGAAAGTGAGCGGGTGGACTATGAGGCCGAGTTGGCGGTGGTAATCGGCCGTAAGGCCAGACGCGTCAAACCTGAAGAGGCTTACGGCTATATCCTGGGTTACACCTGCTTTAACGACGTCACCGCCAGAGACCTCCAGCAGAAGGACGGGCAGTGGACCCGGGCCAAGAGTTTCGATACCTTCGCCCCCTTTGGCCCCTGGATAGAGACCGAGCTTGACCCTTCTGATCTGCGCGTCCGTTCGTATTTAAACGGAGAATTAAAGCAGGATTCTTCCACCAGGGAGCTCGTATTTTCCGTGCCTGAAATCGTAAGTTTTGTTTCAAATATTATGACCCTTTTACCGGGTGACCTTATCGCCACCGGTACGCCTCCGGGCATCGGGCCTCTTACCGCCGGAGACGTAATCGAGGTAGAGATCGAAGGGATCGGGCGCCTTAAAAATTACGTCTCGCCCGAAAATCTGCTATAAGCGGAAAACAAAGCGGTGAGGAGGATGGACCATGGAAATCAAAGAACTGGTGCAGGAAGTGGGACGCAAGGCCAAAGAGGCCTCCCGTGCCCTGGCCTATCTGTCTACTGATATCAAAAACCAGGTCCTGCTGGACGTGGCCGAAAGACTGCGGGGGGAACGGGCTTACCTCCAGGAAGAGAACGAAAAGGACCTGGCCGCGGCCAGGGAAAAGGGCCTTTCGGCGGCCTTGATCGACCGGCTGACCCTTTCTGACAAGGTGATAGAGGGCATGGCTCAGGGGCTGGAAGAGGTGGCGGCCCTTCCGGACCCCGTGGGCGAAGTGGTCAAGATGTGGCGCCGGCCAAACGGCCTCTGGGTGGGACGGATGCGCATCCCCCTCGGGGTAATTGCCATGATTTACGAAAGCCGGCCCAACGTCACCATCGACGCCGCGGGGCTCTGTTTTAAAAGCGGCAACGCGGTCATCCTGCGGGGTGGCTCTGAGGCCATCAATTCCAATCTGGCCCTGGCCCGCCTTTTCCAGGATGCCCTTAAGGCTCACGGTGCCCCCGAAGGGGCGGTGCAGGTGATCCCCGTCACCGACCGGGCGGCGGTAAACGAACTGTTAAAGCTTGAAGATTACGTCGATCTCATTATTCCCCGGGGAGGGGAAGGGCTTATTCGCTTCGTGACGGAGAACTCCCGCATCCCGGTCCTCAAACATTACAAGGGGGTTTGTCACGTATACGTGGATCGTTACGCCAACCTTGAGATGGCCCGGCGTATCTGTTTTAACGCCAAAGTGCAGCGCCCCGGGGTGTGTAACGCCATGGAAACCATGCTGGTCCACGAAGCGGTGGCGGAGGCCTTCCTGCCGGAGATGTGTGAGGAGTTCAGGGACGCGGGGGTAGAGATCAGGGGTTGCCCCAAGACCCTGGCCCTGGTGCCCTGGGCCAAACCCGCTACCGAGGAAGATTGGGAGGCGGAATATCTGGACCTCATTTTGGCCGTGAAGGTGGTGTCCACCTTTGACGAGGCCCTGGCGCACATCGCCCGTTACGGCTCAAACCATACGGAAAGCATCGTCACCGAGGACTACCAGCGTGGCCTCCGTTTCTTACGGGAAGTAGACGCCTCGGTGGTCATGATTAACGCCTCCACCCGTTTTAACGACGGAGGCCAGCTCGGCCTGGGCGCGGAGATCGGTATTTCCACCACCAAACTCCACGCTTACGGGCCGATGGCCCTGGAAGAACTCACCACCCTTAAATTCATCGTCTTTGGTGAAGGTCAGATCCGGGAATAATGGCGGCCCGCATAGGTCTCCTCGGCGGCACCTTTGACCCTATCCATTTCGGACATTTACGTGCCGCTGAGGAGGCTTACCAAAAACTTGCGCTGGACAAAGTCATCTTCCTGCCCACCGCCGTCCCTCCGCACAAAAAAAGACCAGACCTGAGCCCCTTTTCCCTGCGCTTTGAAATGGTAAGGCTGGCCCTTTCAGGGGTCCCTTATTTTGAGGTCTCGGACCTGGAGAGGCGGCTTCCCAAACCTTCCTATTCCATAAAGACCTTGGAAGTCCTCAAAGAACAGGTCCCCGGAGGGGAATTCTTTTTCATTTTGGGCTTTGACGCCTTCCTGGAATTTGAGACCTGGTACGAATACCAGAGAATCCCCACCCTGGCCCACCTGATAGTGGTGACCAGGGGAGGAGGGGATGAGGCGGCCTTTGCCGCCAAAGTCCGGGAACTATTCCCGGAAAGTAAGCAAGAAAATAACTTTTGGTGGCGGCTTCCCCGGGGGTTTAGCGTACGTTATCTCCCGATCCTGCGCCTGGATATTTCTTCTACTTTTTTAAGAAAAGCCGTAAAGAACAGGGAGTCTATCCGGTTTTTGACCCCGGATCCGGTAAGGGATTTTATTTTTGCTCACGGTCTTTATGCGGCTGATCTCGCTTCCCCAGGTGCCAGAGAAGATTACGACAAAAGCCCTGAATAATACGCACCTCCTGGGCGGTTAGGTCGAGCCGGGACAAAAAACGCCGGATGGTGGTCATCCAGAGGACCACGTTGTCATGGGGAACATAATCGATGGCCTCCAGGGTTTCCTTCAAAAGCCGGTACATGGGTTCCAGTTCCTGAATGGTAGCCAGCCGGGGTTTGGGAAGCTTCACCTCAGCCGCCTGTGAAAAGATCTCATAGAGGATGATCACCACCGCCTGCGAGACGTTTAAGGACGCGGCTTCCGTGGTCGGGATGGTCACTACCCGGTGGCAAAAATAGAGGTCTTCGTTGGTAAGGCCCCATTTCTCGTTACCAAAAAGGAGGGCGATTTGGTTCTGTAAGGAGAGCTCAATTATGCTGGGGGCTGCTTCCCTTATGGTTTCAAAGACCTTTCGCTGGCGCCCAAGGCGGGCCGTAGTCCCTACCACGTAACCAAAGGGGGCGAGGGCCTCTTCCAGCTTCTCGTAAACCTTCATCCCTTCCAGCACCGGCAGCCCCGCCTTGGTGGCCATGGCCTTCATTTTTTCCTGATCAAGGTTTTTGGGACGGACCAAAATCAGCTCACGCACGCCGAAATTGGCACAGGCCCGGGCGGCGGCTCCAATATTCTCAGGATATAGGGGCTCCACCAGCACCACGGCTATATTTTCCATCCTGGCCTTTATCCTTTCCGCCTTGGCCCTGACCTGCATGCCCTAAAGTCTAACCCCAAAAGATACCCTCCCGAAAGACGCTGATAATTTTTCTTGACTTTTGTTAATAATTATTTTAAAAAACAAAATAAATGCAAAAGCGTTGTTAGTGTAATATATAATCATTTGCAATAGGAGGTTTTTGATGGTGCGCTGGATTTGTTGGGGAGTTTTCTGGTTTGCCCTGTTGGTTTTTCCGGTCCAGGCCGGGGAGGTCCCTTTGGGGTTACCCCCGGTGCCGGTACCGGCGGACAATCCTCTCAACCCGGCCAAAGTCAAGCTGGGCAAATTATTGTTTGAGGACACGCGTTTTTCCGCCGACGGCACGGTTAGCTGTGCCACCTGTCACGATCCGAAGACAGCCTTCGTAGACGGGCTGCCGGTTTCTGAAGGGATCAAGGGGCTTAAGGGGACGCGGAACGCCCCCACGGTGATTAACGCCGCCTATTACACCAGTCAGTTCTGGGACGGGCGTCGGGCCACCCTGGAAGAGCAGGCCCTGGATCCTTTCGTGAACCCGGTGGAACACGGGCTCAAAACTCATGACCCCATCGTCAAAATTTGCCGGCAAGATCCCCGGTACCGCAAACTTTTTGCCCAGGCCTTTGGCATCAAACCGGAAGAGATAACCATTGAATACGTGGTCAAGGCTATTGCAGCCTTTGAACGCACGGTTATTGCCGGAAACAGCCCCTTTGACCGTTATTTTTACGGTGGCGAAGAAGACGCCCTTTCGCCAGCCGCCAAGAGGGGGCTCAAACTTTTCCGCACCAAGGCCCGGTGTCAGGACTGCCACCGCATTGACCAAAAATTTGCCCTGTTTACCGACAACAAGTTTCACAACCTGGGGGTGGGTATGGAAAAGATT
>DROK01000187.1 GCA_011321895.1 Thermodesulfatator atlanticus | reverse complement strand
TCGCCTTGGCGTGACCATGGGTTGCCCCGCCGGGGTGGGGCCGGAGTTGATTTTAAAGGCCCTAACGCACCCTTTTCCTGAAGATTTGGCGCTGGTCGTTTTGGGGGATGAGAACCTTCTTAGGGAAGCCGCCCGAAAGCTTTCGCTTCCTCTGCCTTCGGCGGAGATCATATCCCTTTCCCAACTGCCCTACCGGCCGGGGGCCCCCAACAAAGAGACGGCCCGGGCCATGGTGCGTTACATCAAAGAAGGGGTGCGGCTCTGTTTAGAAGGGCAACTGGCCGGCCTGGTTACCTGCCCCATCAGCAAAGCGGCCCTGAAATTGGCCGGGGAGCCCTTCCCCGGACACACCGAGATGTTGGCGGCCCTTACCGGGGCCAGGGAAGTGGCCATGGCCTTTTACGGGAAACGACTTTCAGTGGTCCTGGTCACCATCCACGTCCCGCTGCGCAAGGTCCCTGAGCTGGTTACGGTCCCCCAGATCCTGCGCGTTACGCGCCTGGCCTACCAGTTTTTAAAGGACCTCAAGCCTGAAGAACCGAGGCTGGCCCTGGCGGCCCTTAATCCGCACGCGGGCGAGGGGGGCCTTTTTGGAGACGAGGAAGAAAGGGTCCTGCAGCCTGCGGTAGAAGAGGCCCGAAGGCAGGGTATCCCCCTCTCCGGCCCCTATCCCGCTGACAGCCTCTTTTACCGGGCCGTTAAGGGGGACTTCGATTTGGTGGTAGGCCTTTACCATGACCAGGCCCTTATCCCCTTTAAGCTCCTCCATTTTGAAGACGGCGTGAACGTGACCCTGGGGCTCCCCATTATCCGGACTTCGGTTGATCACGGAACGGCTTATGACATTGCCGGGCAGGGAGTGGCCCGGGAAAAGAGTCTGGTCGCGGCCATTGAACTCGCCTATCGTCTGGCCAAAAACCGCCTAAAGGGTCTCTAACTCGATCCTTTCGCCGTTACCGGAGATGAAGGCCAGCATGAGGGAGAGGTAGTCCCGCACGTGGCGGGTAATTAAAAAGTTTTCTTTGACAAACTGGTGGGCCTTTTGTCCCATCTCGTAGCATTTGTCCTGGTAAAAGAGGAGGTAGCGGATCCTTAGCGCCGCCCCTTCGGGAGTATGCACCAAAAAGCCCGTGTGGTGGTTCACCACCTGGAGCCTTATCCCCCCGGTATCTCCCCCTATTACCGGCTTAAATTTCCACATGGCCTCGGTGACCGTGAGCCCAAAACCTTCCTTTAGTGATTTTTGGAGCACCACGTGGGCGGCCCGCTGGAGGGCGTTGATGGTACGGTGGGCGTCAGGGGGTAAATAGAGGATATGGATGTCGGGATGGTCTTTGGCGGCGGTGAGTACCTCCTGGTAGACGATTTCTCCCTCCGGGTCGTCGGCCGCTCCCCCTCCGGCGTAAACCAGCTGGAAGGGAAGGAACTTCATGGCCAAAAGCGCCGCTCTAATGACCCCTACCGGGTCTTTAAAGCGGTCGAACCGGGAGACCTGAAGGACGATGGGTTTGGCCGGGTCGAGCCCAAAACGGTCGTAGACGGATTTTATTTCCTCCGGTGGAAGCTCCATATTTTTTTCCGTCAAAGGGTCAATGCTCGGGGGAATGATGTACTGGGGGTGGGGGAGGGGCTGGGTGAAATCCGGCATGGAAAAGATGCTTGCGTCGTAATCCACCACCACGTTGCGTAGATAACGCCACACCGGCCGGTAGGGTCGGGACAGATCGATGTGACAGCGCCAGATCCAGCGGTTTTTCCGCTCAGGCATGAATTTTATGAGGAAGGCCGGTTGAGGGTCGTGGATAAAGACAAAATCCGCCTCTTGCAGAAACTTTTCCAGTTTTTCAAACTCGGTCCGGTTGTTTTCTTCGTAAGTTTTGATGGCCTTTTCGGTAAATTCAATGGGGAACCCCTGAAGGGCGTTGTGAAAGGATTTGGTCACCTGAAAAAAGCTATCGTCTCCTGAAATTACCTCCCATCTTACCGAAAGCCCCAGGGCCTCCATTAAAGGGACCA
Source organism: Thermodesulfatator atlanticus (assembly GCA_011321895.1). Taxonomy (GTDB): domain Bacteria; phylum Desulfobacterota; class Thermodesulfobacteria; order Thermodesulfobacteriales; family Thermodesulfatatoraceae; genus Thermodesulfatator; species Thermodesulfatator atlanticus_A. The sequence goes on along the minus strand of DROK01000187.1, from coordinate 7,751 downwards.
TGCTGCGCAGGATCTCCGCCACTCCGCCTCCGTAACGGGTGGAATTTACGTGGAGGACCCGGGCGTCTTTGAGTCTGGCGGCCATCTGACATAACTGGTCGATGACGTCCTGACCGACGATGGCTTCGTAACGTTTCAGGAGTTCCTCATTCATGGTTTTCCCCGAAATAGTCTTCAAAGACCACGGCTAGCTGGTTTCTGATCTCGGTAAGGGTGAGAAAATAAGGGTCTATGGCGGCTAAACGGGCCGACAGATCGTCGTATTCCGGAGAGAAGGCCGAGAGCCAGGCCCGAAAGTCGTCGATACGCTCCGGGGTACGACGGCGGGCGTCAATAAAGTGGTAAAATATGCTACCCTGAGATAAAGAAGGGACCACCTCCAGCAATTGCCGGGGATGGTTCAGACGACGCCCGGTATCGATGACCACGATCTGGCTCTTGACGAAATAAAAGGGCTTTTCCGCCTTGCGCCAGGGAAGATCACCACTTTCGTCAAAGCGTTCTTCAAGTACGTTAATCAGTTCTTCCCTAAGCTCTTCAAGGTTATGAAATTCATGCGGGGCGATGAGGTTTAAACGTTCCGCCAGGACCCAATCGTGGAGTTCGCGGTGGACCCAGGCGGCGAAATCGTTATGGAATTCCGGGTGGTCAAAAGAGGGGCGGAGCTGACGCGCCCAAAAATGATAATAAAGACAACCTATTTCCACCTGCTTCAGGTGGTCTAAAAGTTCGGTCAGGATGTAAGCCTTAACGCCCGTTGAAATTGAGACCAGGGCACAGTCTTTTACGTGAAAAAGGATTTCTTCAGCCATTTTCTTCGACCAAATATCGCAAAATTTTGCGTACTTCCCGGTACGATTCTACCTGATATTTGGCCCGTGATACTCCGAAACCAACCTTTATGGTATAGGCCTCCTCTGGCATGGCTTCAAAAAGGTCTTCGTCCGTCCAGTCGTCCCCTACCGCCAGAATGAATTCGTAGTCCTTTTTCTCCAGAAAGTAGCGCGCTGTCCGCCCTTTATTTACATTTATCGGCTTAACTTCAATAACTTTATTACCCTCAAGGACCAACAGGTCGAGGTTCTGGGTGACGTCGTAGAGGGCCTCTTTTAACTCTCTGGCCCTCACCGAAGAAAGCTCAGGGTCGGCCCGCCGGTAATGCCAGACCAGGGCGTAGTCTTTCTCTTCGATAAAGGCCCCGGGGGTCAAATCGGCGAAATTTTCCATAATGGGGCGGATGGCCTCCTTCCAGTCGGTGCTTAAGGGTTCGATCATCTCCCAGTCTCCCCCTGGAGCCCGTACCCAGATACCGTGTTCAGCCACCAGGTATACGGGAAGCTCACCGAACCAGCGGGTAAGGGTGTCCTTGTCCCGGCCGCTGATAATCACCACGTCGTTTCCGGGTATTTGCCCGAGTTTTTCAATAATTCTGAGTAGTTCCGCGTCTGGTCGGGCGGCCTCTGGCCTGGTGGTAAACCCTACCAGGGTGCCGTCATAGTCCAGAAATTCGATCTTGCTTTGGGCCGCCAGGAAGTCTTCTTTTATTTTTTGTAGTAGCCCGGGGGTTACCTGACGGGCCACGTATTCCTGCTGAAGTTCTTTGACTTCCTGTAATTTCTGGACGAATTCCTGGGCCCAGCGGTGGATGTCGTAGCGTCGGAGGCGGTATTTCATATAGTTGTTGCGGGTGCGTTTCTCTTCCGGTTCCATTTCCAGGGCTTCCCGCATGGCCTCCGTCATCTGATTGAGGTTGTGCGGGTTGATGATGATGGCCTCACCCAGCTCCGAGGCCGCCCCGGCCATCTCAGAGAGGACCAGTACACCTTTGTCCGCCGGGGTGCTGGCCACGTATTCCTTGGCGATGAGGTTCATACCGTCGCGAAAAGGGGTAACCAGGGCCACGTCCGCCAGGTTATAGAGAGCTGCCAGAGTGGGGAACTGGAGCGACCGGTAAAGGTACCAGACCGGAGTCCACCCAAAGGCACCGTGACGTCCGTTAATGCGACCGATAAGCTCGTCTACCTCCCTTTTAAGGAGCATGTAGTGTTCCACCCTGGTGCGGGAGGGAACCGCCACCAGGATCAGGACCACTTTTTCTTTGTATTCCGGGTACTTTTCCAGGAGCTGGTCGTAAGCCCGCAGGCGCTGGGCTATCCCTTTGGTGTAATCGAGCCGGTCAACGGAAAGGATGACCTTACGCTCGCCGATTCGGCGGCGAATACGCCTTATTTCCTGTTTGACCTCTTTCTTTTCCGCACTCCGGGCAAATTTCTCGTAATCAATCCCCATGGGGAAGGCGTCCACCCGGATTACCCGGGTGGCAGTGGTGATGAGCCCCAGCTGGTGGTCGTAACCGAGAAGGCGCCTTACCGAACTTATGAAGTGTCTTACGTAGTCGTAAGTATGAAACCCTACCAGGTCTGCCCCGAGCATCCCTTCCAGGAGTTCTTTACGCCAGGGGATGACGCGAAAAATCTCAAAGGAAGGAAAGGGGATATGGAGGAAGAAGCCGATAGAGGCCCGGGGTAATCTCTCCCGCAAAAGATGGGGCAGCAAAAGGAGCTGGTAATCGTGTACCCAGATAGTACTGTCAGGGTCGGCTACTTCTAAAACCGCCTCACAGAAGAGGCGGTTTACCCGGCGGTAGGCCTCCCAAAGTTTCTGGTCAAAGACGGCGTATTGTAAAAAGTAGTGAAAAAGGGGCCAGAGGGTCTTGTTGGAGAAGCCGTAATAGAAATTTTCGATCTGACGCTGACTGAGGAATACCGGCTTGCAAGAAAGTTCAGCCAGTTTTTCTTCGACTTCTTCTTCCCGGCCCCTGATGGATTCTAGGGAAATCCCCGGCCAGCCCAGCCAAACCCCACCTGTCTCCCGGTAAAAAGAGCCCAAACCTGTGGCCAGGCCCCCGGCACTTGGTTGAAAATTAAGCTTTCCTTCCCGTTTGGAGACGGTAACCGGAAGACGGTTTGAAACGATAATCATGCGGCCGGCCATTGGTTACATATTAAGTTCAGGCCGGCCGTCTGCCAAGGCTTATTATGCCGGTTTTTCCCCGATTTTAGGGCACCGCAAAAGGATCAGGCAGCTCAGCTGGTTTAACTATAAGGACGTTTTTAGGTGTACGATCAAGTACACCTCTGGCTACGCTTCCTAGGTAACTTTTGGTGCTATGGGTACCGTGACTCGACATAACAATGAGGTCAACATCTTCTTCCGAAGCAGCCTTAACAATTTCACTGGCAGGAGAGCCTTCACGTAAAAGTTTTCGTACTTTTATCCCAGCTTCCTCAAATTTTTTGACGGCTTCTTCTAATATTTTTTCAGCTTCAATTTTAAGGGTTTCAAGTAGACAAAAATCATTGCTTTTTTTCTGATTTTTTCAGTTCCCAGCCAGGTAAGAGATGAAGTTCGGTAAGCTGCGTCATGGTTACCGGAGCAGGGGCTCCCGTAAGTAAACACTGAGCGCGCTGGGTCTTGGGGAAGGCGATCACCTCGCGAATACTCCGCCGGCCCAACATGAGCATGACCAACCGGTCAAAACCAAAGGCAAAACCCCCGTGGGGAGGGGCCCCGTATTCCAGGGCCTCCAGCAGAAAGCCGAATTTCTCCCGGGCCTCTTCCGGGCCGATCTTCAGGAGACGAAAGACCCGTTCCTGGATGTCCGGACGGTGGATACGGATGCTGCCTCCGCCTACTTCTACGCCGTTGAGTACCAGATCATAAGCCCGTGACCGTACCTTTTCCGGTGCCTCTTCCAGGATGGGCAGGTCTTCTTCTTTGGGGGAGGTGAAGGGGTGGTGCATGGCCACGTACCGCCCTTCCTCTTCGTCCCATTCGAGCAGGGGGAAATCTACCACCCAGCAGAATTTGAATTCCTTCTCGGGGATAAGGCCGATCTTTTCCGCCAGTACGACCCGCAACTCCGCCAGGACTTCGTTGACCACGCCCGGCTGGTCAGCCACGAAGAAGATGGTGCTGCCGGCCTCAGGTTTAAAGGCCTCTAAGAGCCCTTTTATTTCTTCCTCACTGAAAAATTTTACGATGGGAGACTGTAATTCGTTTCCTTCTCTGACCTTTATCCAGGCAAGCCCCTTGGCTCCCAGCTCATTGGCCAGAGAAGTAAGGTCGTCTAATTCCTTGCGGGAAAAATCATGGGGGACACAAATCCCCTTTATCAGGCCCCCCTTTTGGAGCACCTCGGCAAAGACCCTAAATTTGGTCTGGGTAAAAATCTCAGAAAGGGTTACCAGTTCCAGGCCAAAACGCAGATCAGGCCGGTCGGTGCCGTATTTTTCCAGGGCTTCCTGGTAGGTAAGTACGGGGAAAGGCCTTTCAAGCTCTACCCCCAGGGTATTTTTAAAGACGTAACAGACCAGCTCTTCTAAGACGTCCATGACGTCTTTTTCGGTGACAAAGGACATTTCGAGGTCCAGTTGGGTGAATTCTGGCTGGCGGTCTGCCCGCAGGTCTTCGTCCCGGAAACAGCGTACGATCTGATAGTAGCGGTCAAAACCCGCGATCATGAGGATCTGTTTGAAGAGCTGGGGAGACTGTGGCAAGGCGTAGAACTTGCCGGGATAAAGCCGGCTGGGAACGAGGTAGTCCCGGGCCCCTTCGGGGGTGCTCTTCGTAAGGAAGGGGGTTTCTATTTCGATGAAACCCTTCTGGTCAAGAAAAGAGCGCGCGGCCTGGGCTACCCGGTGTCTGAATCTGAGGGCTTCAAGCATCTTGGGACGTCTCAGGTCAAGGTAGCGGTATTTGAGGCGGTGGACCTCTGCCACCTCGATTTCTTCGTCCAGGGGAAAGGGCGGAGTTTTGGAGGTGTTTAAGATGCGCAGCTCATAGGCCTCGACCTCTATTTCCCCGGTGGGGATCTTGGGGTTTTCCATACCTTCCGGCCGCCGCCGTACCCGGCCCTTAACGGCGATACAATACTCGGCCCGGAGGCGGTGGGCGTGTTGGTGGGTCTGCGGGTTGATTTCCGGTTCAAAGACCACCTGGGTGATACCCTCCCGGTCCCTCAGGTCGATAAAGATCACCCCTCCGTGGTCCCGGCGCCTCAATACCCAGCCCATCAGGGTGACCTCTTGGCCCAGGTGGGTGGTTCTTAATTCCCCGCAGTGGTGGGTCCGTTTCCAATCTCCCAAAAGATCCATCTTTTCCATGTCGTTCCCCCTGCCTTGCCGCTGGCCTAAACCTTTAGCCCCTTTGGCGACGGAAGACAAGGGGGCCGGTAAAACTAACCGGAGATTTGTCTATTTACGCTTTGGACGGCATAGTCTTCTTTGGTCTTCGCGCCTTCTACATACTTATTGTCAGCGTGGAGAAAGCAAAACGAGCCCGTCTGCCTTCGGTAATGCGAGATCTGTCTTTGGCAATGCGAAGTGAGCCCTTCCTGGTCATCACGAGGAACGAGCGAAGCGAGCAACGAAGTGGGCCCAGTTTCTACTCAGGCCTTGCAACAGAGTTTGCTTGGCAGGCCGAAGCGTGCAGTAAGCCGCCGATTTGCCAAACCCCGGTGCCCATCTTAATTTCTTTAAACGAGAGTCAGATCAAGTCAGGAGGGGAGAGATGGCCAAAGTAGCTGTCCTTTTGGCACCGGGTTTCGAAGAACTGGAAGCCGTAACCGTTATTGACGTCCTGCGCCGGGGCGGGGTGGAGGTCGTGATCGCGGGTTTGGAAGAGGCCCCCATCCCCAGCGCCCGTGGGGTAAAGATAGTGCCGGACGTCAGTATTGATAAGCTTTCAGCCGATGAGCTGGATCTGGTCATCTTGCCCGGAGGGTTGCCGGGGGTGGAAAACCTCAAGAAGGATCCCCGGGTAAAGAAGCTTATCGAAGAGGTGCGGGCCAAAGGGAAGAAATGTGCGGCCATTTGCGCCGCCCCCGGGGCTCTGGCGGCTTTTGGGGTGTTGGAAGGGAAAAGGGCCACCATCTATCCCAGCCTTAAAGACGAATTAAAGGGGGCCCAGATCGAGGAGGCCCCGGTGGTGGTGGACGGAGACGTAATCACCAGTCAAGGGCCGGGAACGGCGCTTCCTTTTGCCTTTAAATTGCTGGAAATCCTGGCGGGAGAAGAAAAGGCCCGGGAGATAGCCCAACAGATGCTGGTTAAATGGCCTTAAGAGGGGAGATATTGCTCCAATGCCGGCAGGAGGGCCTTGGTAAAATCAGCCAGGGCCGCTTCGGCCCCCTCCTGGTAAGGGGTGATGAGGCGGACCAGGGCCCCGTCTGAGCGGCGTCTCAAGATCCGGTCCCAGAGGAGGTAGAGCCGGTCTTTGAACTCGCTGGCCACCACCCGCCCCCGGCCCTGGTACCAGTAGTAGACCAGGAGTTTTTGTTCCCCTTTCTGCAAGACAAAACGGTTGACGGGTATCTCTCCCCGAGGGGTCTTGAGGGAAATTATGCGGTCTTCTACAGGTAACCATCCCCCGCCTGGCATACAGTGTTTCGGGGAATGGATCATGGCCCCTTCCTGCTGTTCTTCAAAGAAACCGACGTAGAGGTCTATGCATTGTTGGCCCCGGCAGTACCTGCCCATGAGGTATTCGTCGACCCCCAGTATTTTTTCGACCTTGGGGTCCATGCGGTCCGTCCTGGTAAGGGAAAAGCCGTCGATGCGGGTGGGAAATTCCTTTAAAGACCGCTTGATGGGGACCGGGCGCTGGGTGCTCACCTCCCGCAGCAGCCCCATAAACGCCAAGAAGACGACGGCCAGAAAGAGGGACCTTTTGATCATCTCTTAGCCACCATCCGGTGTATTACAAAGATAAGAAAGAGCGAGAGGCCAAAGACCAGAAAGCCAGAAAAGGTGTGGAAAAAGCCTTCGGCAGCTTTGGGGCCCAGATGGTAGGAAAGGACCCCGGTGATAAAGACGCGCAATACGTTGACCCCGATGGCCACCGGTATAGAGGCCAGGATGAGGACGGCCTTCCAGAGATTAGAACGGGTAAAGTAGGCCAGGATAGCGCTGATGGCAAGAAGCGAGATCAATGAGCGGATGCCGCTGCAGGCGTCCACCACTTCTAAGACCATATTGGGCAGGATGATGATGTTGCCGTCCCGGTAAACAGAAAGGCCGATGAGCTGTAAGAGGGAAGTGGCCACCTTGGAGGCGAAAAGCTTGAGGGGAAAGGTGAGGCTGTTATAAATGACGTAAGGGATGGGGATGGCCAGGGTAAGAAGCCAGACGGGAAAGAAGAGTTTTCGGGCCACCGGCCATCCCAGCAAAAAAACAAGCCCTCCGTAAAGGACCACCAGAAAAGAAAACCGCTGGGTAAATTGTTCCCCGGCCACCCACCCCAGCAGCAGGAGAATAAGGCCCGCTGCTACGAGCAGCATCCCCCACCAGCTGCCCCGGAAGGGAAGGGCTGAAAGTTCTTCTTTTTTCACCCAGATGAGATAGCCCGAAAAAAGGGGGAGGAGAAAACCATGGGAATAATTCGGGTCGTGCCACCAGTCATAAACCAGCCCTTTTAAGACCGGGAAATAGAGCAGGATCAGCGCAAAGAAAAAGACCAGGAGGGCGGCCAGGTAGTCTCTTCTAAAGGCTAAGACCTTTGTTTGAGCTTCCATGAGACGATGTCTTTGAGGTATTTTTTAAATTGGCGGTAATTGAGAGTGTTTAAAATATCGTCTTTTTCGCACCACCCTCGCCGGGCCACCGCCACCCCCAGGTGGAGATAACTCATCTGGTCGGTAATATGGGCGTCGGTGCCGATCAGGAGTTTTACCCCGGCCTCCTTGGCAGCCC
>DROK01000186.1 GCA_011321895.1 Thermodesulfatator atlanticus | reverse complement strand
TCGCTGACGATTTCTTCAGCGAGCTTCTCGGCCTCTTCTTCCGAGGAAGCCTCAGCGGCTTCCAGCATTTCGGCTTCTATCTCCTTGTCGGTTTCGGCCTGGAGTTTTTCCTCCCAGAGGCTCTTCCCTTCCAGACAGGCGTCGGCGATTTTGCTGGTCAACAGCTTGATGGCGCGGATGGCATCGTCATTGCCGGGGATGATGTAATCGATGAGATCCGGGTCACAGTTGGTGTCCACGATGGCCACGATGGGGATCCCCAGCTTCCGGGCCTCAAGGACGGCGATGTGTTCTTTCTTGGGGTCCACGATATAAATGGCCTGGGGAAGATCTTCCATTTCTTTAATCCCCCCCAGGTTGCGCTCCAGTTTCTGTCTCAGTCTTTCCAGCTTGAGCCGTTCTTTTTTGGGGAAACGTTCAATGGTGCCGTCCTCAAACCAGCTCTCGATTTTTTTGAGCTTTTCGATACTGCGGCGGATGGTGCGGAAGTTGGTAAGCGTGCCGCCCAGCCAGCGATGGTTGACGTAAAACATGCCGCAGCGTTCCGCCTCTTCCTTGATGGTGTCCTGGGCCTGCCGCTTGGTCCCCACAAAAAGGACCTTTCCTCCGTTGGCCACGGTATCTACGAGGAAATCATAGGCCACGTCAAAGAGTTTTACCGTCTGTTGAAGGTCAATGATGTGGATGCCGTTTCTTTCCCCGAAGATGAAGGGTTTCATTTTGGGGTTCCAGCGACGGGTCTGGTGCCCGAAATGGACCCCGGCTTCCAAAAGCTGCTTCATGGTAAGTCTTGACATGGGATACCTCCTTTTGGGTTTTTCCTCCGCCCCTAAAGTGGCCAATCCGCCCTGCGGACACCCGGCCACTTCCGCGAGAGGGCGTGCGTTTTGCTCGCCAAATTTAACACTAAAGAAGGGTTGAGGGCAACCAGATAAAGAGGGGAGGGAGGACTAAAAAGTCCTCCCTCTTTCTATTCGGCTTTGATCCCCAGTTCTTTTTCTTTTTCCGCCACCAAAAGCCAGGTCCTGACGATGGTATCCGGGGTGAGGCTCATGGAGTCGATGCCGCACTCTACCAGAAAGGCGGCAAAATCCGGAAAATCGCTGGGGGCCTGGCCGCAGATACCCACTTTGCGGCCGGCCTTTTTGGCCTCCTGAATGACCTGGCGGATCAGCTTTTTCACCGCCGGGTTGCGTTCGTCATAGATGTGAGAGACGAGTTCTGAATCCCGGTCCAGCCCCAGGGTGAGCTGGGTAAGGTCGTTTGAACCGATGGAGAAACCGTCAAAAATCTTGGCAAATTCGTCTGCCAGCACCACGTTGCTCGGAATCTCACACATCACGTAGATCTCAAGCCCGTTTTCTCCCTGTTTCAGGCCGTATTTTTCCATGACCTTGATGACCTTTTCTCCCTCCTCCACCGTGCGGCAGAAGGGGATCATGACCTTCACGTTGGTTAGGCCCATTTCATCCCGCACCTTTTTAAGGGCTTTACATTCCAGGGCAAAGGCCGGTTCAAAACGCGGGTCGTAGTAACGGGAGGCCCCACGCCAGCCGATCATGGGGTTGTGTTCCACCGGCTCATAAAGATAACCCCCTACCAGGTTGGCGTATTCGTTACTCTTGAAGTCAGAGAGCCTTACGATCACGTCCTTGGGATAAAAGGCCGCCGCAATCATGGCGACCCCCTGGGCGAGTTTGTCTACGTAAAAATCGGCCTTGTTGGTGTACATCGGGGCCTTTTCGTCGATTATACGGACGATCTTCTTGATTTTGGGATCTTTTTTCGCTTTTTCTTTGAGTTCTTCGTAATTAAGCAGGGCAAGCGGATGGATGGCGATGTGGGAACCGATGATGAATTCCAGCCGGGCCAACCCGACCCCGTCGTTGGGGATCTGCCCCTGGGAGAAGGCCTGTTCCGGGATACCGACGTTCATCATGATTTTGGTCTTGGTGCGGGGGATCTTGGTAAGGTCGATCCTTTCCACCTCAAAGGGCACCAGCCCTTCGTAGACGTAACCCTCTTCCCCCTGGGAGCAGTCAACGGTCACTTCCATGCCGGTCTCAATGACCTCGGTAGCGTTGTTGGTCCCCACGATACAGGGGATCCCCAGTTCCCGGGAGACGATGGCGGCGTGACACGTCCGCCCGCCCCGGTTGGTCACGATGGCCGCGGCAATCTTCATGATGGGCTCCCAGTCAGGGTCCGTCATATCGGTGACCAGCACTTCCCCAGCCTGAAATTCGTGGATCTTGGAGACGTCTTCTATGACCCGGGCCTTTCCTTGGCCGATCTTGCTCCCTACCGCTTTACCAACGGTAAGGACCTTGCCCTTTCCTTTGAGTTTGTAAATCTCGTAGTATTGTTCCTTCTTGACCCCGTGGACTGTTTCCGGACGGGCCTGGACGATAAAGAGGTCTCCGGTACCGACTTCTTTTCCGTCACCGTCTTTGGCCCACTCGATATCCATGGGGCGGCCGTAGTGTTCTTCGATAATAATGGCCCATTCGGCAAGTTTTAGGATTTCGTCGTCCTCAAGGCAGAACTTTTGTCTCAACTCTTTGGGAGTTTTGAGGTTGCGGACCGGACACCGCGGGCTTTTGCCGTAGACCATGCGGTATTCCTTGGACCCGAGTTTCTTGGAAAGGATGGGCCGGAACCCTTGCTTTAACGTGGGTTTGAACACGTAAAATTCATCCGGGTTCACCGCACCCTGTACCACGTTTTCCCCAAGACCCCAGGCCCCGGTAATGTAGACCACGTCGCGGAAGCCGGATTCGGTGTCCAGGGTGAACATGACGCCGGAGGAGGCGGCGTCACTGCGGACCATCTTTTGGATGGCCACGGAAAGATAGACGTTAAAATGGTCAAAGCCCTTGTCCTGACGGTAGGAAATAGCCCGGTCGGTAAAAAGGGAGGCGAAGCACTTTTTTACGTGTTTGATTACGTTTTCCGCCCCCTGAATGTTGAGGTAGGTTTCCTGCTGGCCGGCAAAAGAGGCGTCCGGCAGGTCTTCGGCGGTGGCAGAAGAACGGACGGCTACGTCTACGTTTGGGTAATATTTTTCTTCCAGCCGGTGATAGGCCTCCTTGATGGCGCTGGCCAGGTCTTCTGGCATCTCGGCTTTGAGGATCAGGTCCCTTACTTTTTTGCCCCGGCGCTGGAGGTCTTTTATGTCGTGGGTGTCAAGGCCTTCTAAAATCTGGCGGATTTGGTCGTCCAGGTGGTTTTCCCGGATAAAGTGTCGGTAAGCAGCGGCGGTCACCGCGAAGCCGTCAGGCACTTTGACCCCTTTCGGAGTCAAATTACGAAACATCTCCCCTAAAGAGGCGTTTTTACCGCCTACGAGAGGCACGTCCTTGATCGAAATTTCTTCAAACCACATAATAAAGGGCTCGCTGGGCATAAAAATCCTCCTCTCTTAAGATTAGAAATTTGGCGCCTGTGTGGTATTTTGAGCAAAGTTTCCTGAGGTTGCCGGAAGAAGAGTTTTCCATGGCGAATAGAAAAAAACAGCTTTTAAACACCGCGCCTTAGAAAGCTTTTAACAAGATAGTATTTTGCGTGTCAAGTTTGTTCCGTGCCCGTGATAAGTAATTACAAGAGATTTTCGGGGGGTAGGGAAGTTTATGGCGGTTTTGCCCTGGGGGGTACTTCAGGAAAAAGACTGGCGTATTCTTAAGGACCTTTACGCCACCGCACCGGATTGCGCCAAATTTCTGGCCCGCAGGCTGCGTATGGATCTGGGCGAGACCATGCAGAGGTTGCGGGAGCTCGAAAACATGGGGTTTTTAGAAAGGGTAGAGGGGAGGTTCCTCAAAAAGAAGGGACTGCGCCGGCCCAAGCACATGAACCACACCTATTACGAACTCAGCCGGGCGGCAAGACTTTATCTCCGCAAATTATTGTTTGAAGAGCGTGACATGTGTAAATAGCTGGATTCAAATTTTTTATAAATGATCCTTTTCAAATTAACAAAAACTTTTTAAAAAGGGGTGCGCATGAACGAATTCGAGGAGACCCTGGTGACGGTGGCTGAATTTTCGGAAGAAGAAAACATCGAGATTGCCGAGGAGCTTCCCTGCCTAGCAGTACGGGACGTGGTCCTTTTTCCCTCCATGGTGCTCCCCCTTTACGTAGGCCGGGAACCTTCTCTGGCCGCGGTGGAAGAGGCCATCAAAGGGGATCGTCTCATCGTTATCCTGACCCAGAAAGAGCCTGAAATCGATGAACCCAAACCGGAAGATCTTTACGCGGTGGGCGTGGTGGCCCTTATCATGCGTACGCTCAAGCTCCCGGACGGGAGACTTAAGGTCCTGGTACAGGCGGTGGCCAGGGCCAAAATCAAAGAATTTTTGAAGGTAAAACCCTATTTCTGGGTGCGTATTGAGCCGGTGCGGGAAGAAGAGCCTGAAAGCTTGGACGTGGAGACCGAGGCCCTGATGCGCTCGGTCAAAGAGACGGCGGAGAAGGTCTTTGCCCTGCGCGGTTACCTTACCCCGGAACTCAACACCGTGCTTGACTCCGTGGCAGAGCCGGGCCGCCTGGCGGACCTGGTGGCTTCCCATTTGAAACTTCGTATCCCGGACGCCCAGGAACTCCTTGAAAGTTTTGACCCTATTGAGCGGCTCAAGAAACTGCACAAACACCTTTTGCGGGAACTGGAAGTGGCCACGGTACAGGCCAAGATCCAGACCGAGGCCCAGGAAGAGATGAGCCGTACCCAGCGCGAATATTTCCTCCGGGAACAGTTGCGGGCCATCAAAAAAGAGCTCGGGGAGGTAGACGAACACCTTCAGGAGATAGAAGAGTTTCGGGCCAAGATAAAAAAGGCCCGGATGCCCAAAGACGTAGAAAAGGAAGCGCTTAAGCAGCTCAGACGGCTTGAAATGATGCACCCGGACTCTGCCGAAGCCGCCATTATCAGGACGTATCTGGAGTGGCTCACGGAGCTTCCCTGGCGCAAACAGACCAAAGACAAGCTTGACCTCAAAAGGGCCAAAAAGATCCTTGACGAAGACCATTACAATCTTGAGAAGGTCAAGGAACGTATCCTGGAATACCTGGCGGTACGCAAGCTAAACCCCAAAGCCAAGGGGCCAATCCTCTGTTTTGTGGGTCCTCCCGGGGTGGGGAAGACCTCTTTAGGGCGTTCCATCGCCCGGGCCCTGGGGCGCAAATTTGTGCGCATTTCTCTGGGCGGGGTGCGGGATGAGGCGGAAATCCGGGGGCACCGGCGCACGTACATCGGCGCCATGCCCGGGCGTATCATCCAGGGCCTCAAGCAGGCCGGGACCAATAACCCGGTCTTTATGATCGATGAGGTGGACAAGCTCTGTGCCGATTTTCAGGGTGACCCGGCGGCGGCCCTGCTCGAAGTCCTGGACCCAGAACAGAATACCTCTTTTGTCGACCATTACCTGGGCGTGCCCTTTGATCTCTCCAAAGTCATGTTCATCGCTACCGCCAATATGACGGACCCTATCCCCCCGGCCCTCAAAGACCGGATGGAAATTATTTACCTTTCAGGCTACACCGCCGAAGACAAACTCATCATCACCAAAAAGTATCTTTTGCCCCGCCAGTTAAGGGAACACGGCCTAAAACCCCAGGATATCCAGATCTCTGACGAGACCATTCTCAAGATCATAAACGAATATACCGAAGAGGCTGGCCTGCGGGAGCTGGAGAGGAAGATCGCCGCTATCTGCCGAAAAATCGCCCGCCGCCTGGCTGAAGGAGAAACCGGGCCCTTCAGGGTTTCGCGCCAGAACCTGCACAAATACCTGGGCCCTCCGGTTTATCTGCCGGAGCTGGAACAGGAAGAAGACGAAATCGGGGTAGCCACCGGGCTGGCCTGGACCCAGGCCGGCGGAGAGGTCCTTTACGTGGAAGCCCTGGTAGTGGAAGGAAAGGGGAGCCTGATCCTTACCGGGCAGCTCGGGGAGATCATGCGGGAGTCAGCCCAGGCCGCCCTTTCTTACACCCGTTCCAAGGCCAAGGTCTGGGGAATCCCCACGGATTTTCACGAAAAATACGACATCCACGTACACCTTCCCGCCGGGGCCATTCCCAAAGACGGCCCCAGCGCCGGGGTCACCATTGCCACGGCCATGATTTCGGCCCTGGCCGAAATCCCGGTTTCTAAAGACGTGGCCATGACCGGGGAGATCACCTTGAGAGGGAAGGTGTTGCCGGTGGGGGGAATCAAAGAGAAGTCCCTGGCTGCCCTGCGGAAAGGGATAAAGAAGGTCATCATTCCGGAAAAGAACCTAAAAGACCTGGAAGAGATCCCTAAACCCATGCGGCGGCGGATCGAATTCATCCCTGTCCGCCACATGGACCAGATCCTTGAAATCGCCCTTTTGCCCGAGAAGGCCCGCAGAAAGGGCCGGCGGGGCCGCAAGAAGGCTAAGTAAGCTTGCGGGCCACTTCTTTGGCAAAATAGGTAAGGATTACGTCAGCCCCGGCCCTCCTTATGGAAAGGAGGCTTTCCCACATGGCCCTTTCTTCGTCCAACCAGCCAAGTCTGCCCGCCGCCTTTATCATGGCGTATTCTCCGCTTACCTGATAGGCGGCGATGGGGTGGTTGAATTCCTCCCGCAGGGTTTTGATGATATCGAGGTAGGGGAGGGCGGGTTTTACCATCAAAATGTCTGCCCCTTCCTCCACGTCCAGGGCGGCTTCCCTTATGGCTTCCCGGGCGTTGGCCGGATCCATCTGGTAGCTGCGCCGGTCTCCAAACTGGGGAGCCGACTCGGCGGCCTCCCGGAAAGGCCCGTAAAAGCTGGAACAGTACTTCACGGCGTAGCTCATGATGGGGATGTGGCTGAAACCCGCCTCATCCAGGGCCTCGCGTATCCGGCCAACCCGGCCGTCCATCATGTCCGAAGGGGCGACCATGTCTGCCCCGGCCTTGGCGTGCGAGACCGCCACTTTGGCCAGCTGTTCCAGGGTGGCGTCGTTGTCTATTTCGCCTTTTCTGATAAGGCCACAGTGACCATGGCTGGTATATTCGCAGAGACACACGTCGGTGATCACGATGAGTTCCGGGGTGCTCTTTTTGATGGCCTCTATGGCCCGTTGAACGATGCCGCGCTTGGCGTAGGCTTCGGAACCCACCTCGTCTTTCTTCTCCGGGATACCAAAAAGGATGACCGCCGGTATTCCGAGCTCGTAAACTTCTTTGACCTCTTCTTTGAGCTTATCTACAGAGAAGCGGAAGACCCCCGGCATGGAAGAGACCTCTTCCTTTACCCCCTGGCCGGGGACTACGAAAAGCGGGTAAACCAGGTGTTTTACGGAAAGTTCGGTCTCACGGACCAGCGATCTCAGGGCCTCTGTGCGGCGCAGCCGTCTTGGACGATATTCCGGGAAGAACATGAGTCCTCCTTGGGTTAGTTTAAATCTTTCATTAACCGAGCTGGTCTTTAGAGGTCAAGTTTGTTCTGCTCCTCGGGAGGCTCTATTTCCTTCGGGGGTTCTATCCTGTCTGCGGAAATTTTGAAATCCTCAAAGCGTTTGGCCGCCGGCAGAAGTCTTTTTTTGAAGGAAGTCACGGTCTGGTTGAACTGGTCCACACTCCGTTCCAGGTTCCGGCCCAGGGTGCTTAAATGACGGGCAAAGATCCGTAGCCGGTGGTAAAGGTCCTGGCCGGTGCGGATGATTTCTTCGGTATTTTTGAGAAAGGCCTCCTCGCGCCAGCTGAGCGCCACCGCCTTGAGCATGGAAAGGAGGGTCAAAGGGGTGGCCAGGATTATCCTTTTGGCCGCCGCGTATTCCAGGAGGCTCTGGTCTTCGGCGTACGCCTGGGCCAAAAGGCTTTCCGCCGGCAAAAAGAGGACCACGAAGGCAGGGCTTTTGAGCGAGGTGGCGTTTGCAGCCTCCCAGTAAGCCTTTCGGGCCAGGGCGTCTATGTGGCGTTTGAGGGTTTTGGCAAAACCTTCTTCTCCGTTGGGAAGGGGGGCTTTGGCGTCTATTATGATCAGGCGCTTTCCGGGCAGATAAACGATGAGGTCAGGCCTGGTCCCGTCTTTCAAAACGGCTTGGGGCGCGAAATCACAATGCTCAAGTAAACCAGCCAGTTCTATTAGACGCTTTAACTGGATCTCTCCCCACTGGCCCCTGCTTTGAGGGATTTCAAAGAGCCTTTTAAGGAGTCTGGTCTCTTCTTCCAGCCGGGGCAGGTGCTCCTGAACCAGGGTCCTCAGTTTTTCCTCAAGTTGCCCGTAGGCCTTTTCTCTGCGCCGCTCAAGGCGGTTGATCTCCTCTTTGAGGGTGGTGAGATTTTCCTCCAGGGGTCTGGTTAAAGAAGCAAGCGCCCGTTCTTTTTCCTGGAATATTTCCCGGGTAAATTTCAGAAAATAAGAAGTGTTTTCTTTTAAGACCTCGTTAACCATCAATTTCAGGTTCTGATTTATCTTCTCTGAAAATTCCTCGTAAAATTTTTGCCTTTCCTCGGCAAGCCTCAGCCGTTCTTCCAGGAGGGCGCGCTCTTTGCGGGCGGTAAGCGTGCGCAGGTACCACCCGCCGCCCAGTCCGCTCAAGAAAATGCCTGCTCCGACCAAAATTTCGTACATAAACCTGTAAAAAAGACTAGACGAAAGCGTTAAAAAAGCATAATAAAAAATTATGACCCAGGTAACCGCATGTTACACCCTTCCCTGGCCCCTTGATCTGGGAAAAGACAAACCAAACCAAATTTACCTGCCTGGCAGCAATTTGGTCTTTGATTTCCACGGTGATCCCTGTAAGGCCGAGCTTACCATCGTAATGGAAGGGAACCAATTTATGGTGATCCCTGATCTCCTGGAGGCCTTTTTTGCCTTTGTCGGCCGGCGGCTAAATTGTTTTTATGTAACCCTCCCTCCCCCGAGGTTTCGCGGGGTTTTGAAGGGGGAACCTCTAACCGTCGGAAACCTGGTCCTTTCCTTAAACCCCCAGATCGTCATGGCCCCTCCTGAATTCATGGCCAAGGTGGAGGGGGAAGTGATAGCGCCCAAGACTTTCATGAAGAACAAAGGGGTGGTCCTCATCGTTAAAAGAGGTAACCCTAAAAACATCAACGGGCCGGAGGATCTTCTGCGGCCGGAGGTCAGAATTGCCATCTCAAACCCCAAAACCGAAGTCAATTCTTTCCGTTCCTACCTGGCGGCCCTTTCCCACGTGCCGGGTCTGGCGGAAAAAATCGAAAAAGAGGCCTTATTCAGCAGGTTGATCCATCACCGTGAGGTACCGGCTTTGGTCTACCACGGCCTGGCAGACGTGGCCCCGCTCTATTTCCATTTTGCCTATTATTACCAGAATCCCCGTTTCTTCCCTGAACCCCTTTTCGATTATCTATCTTTCCCTGAAGGGGAAAAGGGGGTTAGTACCTATCAGGTAGCCCTGGTGAAAGGGCACGAAAAGGACGAGCTGGCCAGGGCCTGGTATGAATTTCTGGGTACCGCTGAGGCGCGAGATATTTACGCCCAACACGGCTTTCCAAAAATTTCACAAATTTAGAAAATACGTTTTAATCGGAAGTTATGTTAAATTTATGACGAAAAATTTTCGGGTAAAAATAATCTTTTGTGTAAAAATTAACTAGCGCTTGACATGTTTTCGATCCGCATTAAATAGTCCAATTTACTTGAGCAAGGAGGGGTTATGGATAAAGACAAAGAATTGATCGCCAAATATGCGGCTCAGGACGAAGAGTTGCGGAAACTGGTAGAGGAGCACCGGGCCCTTGATGAACGGCTGGAAGAATTTCATCGTCGTCCTTACCTCACGGCGGAGGAAGAAGTGGAGAAGAAAAAGATTCAGGTGCGTAAATTGGCCTTGAAAGACCAAATCATGGTTATCGTAGAAAAATACCGCAAGATGGAGGAGGGTAAGTAAGCGTGGCTACCAAAATGACGGGTGCGCAAATCATCGTTGAAGCCTTAAAACGAGAAGGGGTTGAAATAATTTTCGGTTACCCCGGGGGAGCGGTAATTGATATTTACGACGAGCTTTACCGCACCCCAGAAATCAAACACGTGCTGGTGCGGCACGAGCAGGGGGCGACCCATGCGGCAGACGGCCTGGCCCGCTCAACCGGAAAGGTAGGGGTTTGCCTGGTGACCTCCGGGCCAGGGGCCACCAATACGGTCACCGGGATTGCGACGGCTTACATGGACTCTATCCCCCTGGTGGTTTTGACCGGCCAGGTGCCCACCAAGCTTATCGGTAACGACGCCTTCCAGGAGGTAGACATTACCGGTATTACCAGGCCGTGTACCAAGCACAATTTCTTGGTCAAGCGGGTGGAAGATCTGGCCTGGACCCTTAAGGCCGCTTTTCACATCGCCCGCACCGGCCGGCCGGGTCCGGTGCTGGTGGACCTTCCCAAGGACGTCCAGCAGGCCAAGACCGAATTTCACTGGCCGGAAGAGATCCGCCTGCGCAGTTACAACCCGGTCTATGAACCCAACAAGCGCCAGGTGGAGAAGGCCTATCGTCTTTTAGAGGCCTCCACCAGGCCGGTTATCCTGGTAGGCGGTGGGGTGATCGCCTCCGGGGCCCACGAAGAGGTGCGGGAGCTGGCTGAACTTTTGCACATCCCCGTCACCATGACCCTCATGGGGCTGGGGGGGTTCCCGGGCACCCATGAATATTCTTTGGGGATG
>DROK01000185.1 GCA_011321895.1 Thermodesulfatator atlanticus | reverse complement strand
CTAAAATCTCTTCACCAGAGATATCGGGCAATATAAGATCAAGGATTAAAAGATCAGAAAGGGCCAGTCTTTCCAAGGAAAATTCTGAGGGATGATGAAGAAGTTTTACCTGAAAACCCTTTTGCTTGAAATATTCTTCAATAGAGGACCCGAGTAAAACATCATCTTCCAAAAGCAAAATAGAAGCCATAAACCGATATAAGGCAGCGGGCGTATGCCCGCTGCCTTAAGCCGTTCTATTAGGCCGGGTTACAATCCACTACGTTATTGGTAATGGTACAGGAGACGCTAATTCCCTTAACCGTAATAGAGCTACACCCGGAGACACTGCCATTACTGTCATCCAGTGTGAGGTTGCAGGATTGATCTCCGACATTACAAGTCCAAGTGGTAGTCCCGTTATCCGCGTAAGCCGCTACCAGTTCGCTCATACAGGAAGAAATGGCCCCTTCAGCCGCCGCGGCGGCAGACTTCTTCTTATACTGGGCGTACTGGGGGATGGCTACCGCGGCCAGGATGCCGATAATGGCTACCACGATCAAAAGTTCAACCAAGGTGAAACCCTTACGACGATTTTTCTTCCTCAATTCCTTACGTTTTTCTTCGATCCTTTGGGCTAACATAGTCTAACCTCCTTTTATTTTTGTTGTTTTATTTTCGAGGTGGCCACCTCGTCTTCTCTTGTTTATTTCTTAATGCAACGGCCATGCCAAAAGAAATTCTGTATCACTGTTGTCTTTTCTATCGGTGGCAGGGAGAGAAGAACTTTAAAATTGACAAATTTTGGCACTACCTTGACAAATTACGGCATATAAAGCCGCTCAGAAGCGCCCTTGGCAAAGGGGAGGATTTATCCTAACCTGAGGCAACAGCAAAATCCGAAAACGAACTGACCAAGACCTTCATACGATGGAAAAATTCTTTAAAGTTAAACGGCGGCCAGAGATGTTTGAAAAATTTAGACTCTTTGAAAAGGGGGCTATTAAAAGGCTCCCCCTCACCGAGGCCCTGAACACCTTCTTAGCAGAGGATTTAATCTCTCCCGAAAACCTCCCTCCAGCCCCCCGGGCCACCATGGACGGTTATGCGGTAAGGGCCAAAGATACCTTCGGGGCCCGGGAGAACGAACCGGTAGTGCTTGAACTGGTAGGGGAAATAAAAATGGGGGAAGCTCCCCTTCTTTCTTTAAACCCGGGCCAGACCGTACGTATCGCCACCGGCGGGTTTTTGCCTCCCAGGGCCGACGCCGTGGTCATGCTGGAACACGCTGAGGAAAACCAAAATCTGGTGGAAATCAAACGCCCTGCCGCCCCTCACCAGCATACCCTTCTTCCGGGGGAAGATTTTTCAGAGGGGGCCCTGGTGTTTAAAGCCGGACAAAGGATTACGCCAGCTGTGGCAGGAGTGCTGGCTGGTTTGGGTTTTACTGAAGTCCCGGTAAGGGAGAGGCCAAAGGTGGGCATAATATCCACCGGAGACGAATTGGTCCCCCCGGAAGAAAAACCGCCCTTGGGAAAGATCAGGGATATCAATTCATACAGCCTTTATGCCGCCACCCAGGAGGCCGGGGGGATACCCACCCTTTACGGAATCGTTCCAGATGACCGGACTGCACTTTCTACCGCGGTAGAGAAGGCCCTTGCCGAAAACCAGGTGGTTTTGATCTCAGGGGGCTCATCGGTGGGCACCAGGGATTATACCCTAGAAATCATCAAAAATTTGCCAGAAAGTGAGCTGCTATGCCACGGGTTGGCCGTAAGACCCGGAAAACCCACCATCCTGGCCAAGGTAAAAAATAAGGCCCTCTTCGGGCTCCCCGGTCAGGTAGCCAGCGCCCTCCTTATCTTTTATGTCCTGGTTCGTCCGTTTTTACTTTATCTCCAGGGGGCCGAAGGCGAAGGGCTTCTCCTTAAAAGGATCTGGGCCAAAGCCAGCCGGAACATTCCTTCCGTGGCCGGAAGGGAAGATTTTGTACGGGTAAAAATAACAAGCTCCCCGGAAGGCCCGATAGCCAACCCTATCTTCAAAAAGTCTGGCCTTATCTCCTCTATGGCTGAGGCTGACGGCTTTCTCAGGATCCCGGAGGAGGCCGAAGGGATTTATCAGGGTGAATGGGCTGAAATATACCTTCTGCCCTAAGCTACCGCCTTCTTGCTCGAGGTCTCCTTTAGACGACCAAATACGATCCGTCCCGCCGGGGTTTGCAAAAGACTGGTCACCACGATTTCTACTTCTTTACCGATAAAGGGGCGCCCGTTTTCTACCACCACCATGGTCCCGTCTTCCAGATACCCCACTCCCTGGTGCTTTTCTTTACCCTCTTTCACCAGTTGTACCTTAAGGACTTCGCCTGGAGAAACGATGGGTTTCAACGCCAGGGCCAGCTCGTTTACGTTGAGCACAGGAACCCCTTTTAAACGGGCTATCTTGTTAAGGTTAAAATCGGTGGTAATCAATTTGGCCCCCAATTCCCGACAGAGCTCTACCAGCTTGTCGTCAATTTCTTTTATCTGGGGGTAATCCTGTTCGATGATGCGTACTTCTACCTTGCCGGTTTCCTGGATCCGTTGAAGGGCGTCAAGCCCCCGTCGCCCACGGGCCCTTTTATTGGGATCAGGACTGTCTGCGATGCGCTGGAGTTCCGCCAGCACAAAACCCGGGATGATCAAAGGGCCGTCCACCCATCCCGTCTCACAGAGGTCAGCCAGTCGCCCGTCAATGATGGCGCTGGTGTCCACCACCTTGGGACATTCCCGCTTGGGAAAGTGTTTGGATACAAAAGAAACCGCGTTAGAAACACTGCCTGAAAAACGAAACTCCTGAAACTTCCTGCCCCCCAGGACCAGCCCCAGGTAGCCAAAAACCACCGAGAGCATTACGTAGAGAAAAGCACTAAAAAGGCCGGAATTTAACTGTTCAAAAACCAGCGAAAGCAAACGAGCCAGACCAAGCCCCAAAAAAAGGCCCACCGTTCCCCCGATTATTACCGGTAAGGGGACCCGGCGAAAAAGACGCTCAATAATAATGGCCAGGGCGGCCACTCCCGCCCCTACCAGCAAACCCAAATAAGGAAGCCAGGGGTAACTTTCGCTCTGGGGCAGATGTCTAAAGGAAAAAAAACCTAATAAGCTGCAGACAAGGACCAAAAGGGCTATCAAAACATTTTTGAGCACCCATTACCCTCCATCGCGCCCCGCCAAGATGGCATTAATTTTCTCCTCGATTTCGGCCTCCTCTTTGCCCTCCGCCAGGGAAAGCTCTTTTATCAGGAGGTTTTTGGCGGTATCAAGCATACGCCGCTCACCAAAAGAAAGCTGTTTGTCGTAGCCGATTATGTGGAGGTCCCGAAAGACCTGGGCCAATTCAAAGATGGAACCACTTTTGATCTTTTCCATATATTCGCGGTAACGCCGGTTCCAGGTTTGATGGTTAAAACTGACCTTTTTCTCTTTGAGGATCTCGTAAACCTTTTCTACTTCCTCTTTGGAGATAATGCTGCGCAACCCTATGCGGTCTATGTTGTCTTTCGGAATAAGGACGGTCATGTCGTTATCCAGGATGCGCATTACGTAAAAAGTCTTCTCTACCCCGCCGATAACTTTGGTCTCTTCTGCTTCAATGACACCTACGCCATGAGCAGGATATACCGCCATGTCCCCTACACTAAACATGGCAAACCTCCCGCCAACAAAATTTTCGCAAATTTTACCATTAAAATGGGGTTTTGTTAATCAAGATACGGCCGAACTTTGTCCAAATAGACCTAACTTTCTGCCAAAAACGGACGGTTAAAGAGGCTCATGGCCTTCTGTAGCCCCTCTCGCAACAGGACTTCAAGCCCTTCACAGGCCCGTACGATGACCTTTTTCACCACCGGCCACTCCTCTTCGGTAAAGGGGGAAAGGACAAAATCCGGCACCTTCGTTCCCTCCGGGGGCCGGCCGATACCCAGTTTCAGGCGCGGAAAGTTACGTGTCCCCAGGGCTTCCATGATAGACCACACCCCTTTGTGCCCCCCTGGCCCCCCGTTAGGGGCAAATTTCAGGCGACCTAAAGGAAGATCGAGGTCATCATGGATAACCAGGACCCTTTCTGGGGGCAGGGAAAGTTCCTTAGCCCAGGGGGCCACCGCTTGCCCGGAAAGATTCATGTAGGTTTGGGGTTTTAGGAGGACCAGACCTTCTTTGGGCAGAAAGGCCACTTCCGCGGACCAGGCCCCTTTCTGGAAGGAAAGACCCCTGGTCGTAGCCCAATGATCAAGGACTAAAAAACCAAAATTATGCCTGGTAAAAACATATGCGGGCCCCGGGTTACCGAGGCCCACCCATAACCACCGGTAAGTGGCCACTTTTATTCTTCAGGGGCAGGGGCTTCCGCCTCTTCGGCACCTTCCTCAGCCACCTCTTCCGTCTCCTCCGGCGCCAAAATGGTCACCACCGGTTCGTCAGGGTTATCGAGGTAGCGGACCCCCTCAGGGGGCGTTAGGTCGCGCACGTGTAAGACGTCGCCGACCTCAAGCCCGCTGACGTCCACCTGGATCTTATCTGGGATGGCCCCGGGCAGACAGGCCACGGTCATAGTATGTAAAAGCTGCTGGAGGTGACCACCGGCTTCCACTCCCTTCGCCTTACCCACCAGTTCAATGGGTACCTCTACTTCTACCTCACGCTCCATAGAAATTTCATAAAAATCCACGTGCAGAATCTCATCCGTCACCGGGTGGTACTGGAGCTCCTTGACCAGGGCCATCTTCTGGGTAGTGGACCCGTTATCTTCCAACGTAAGGTTAAAAAGGATCTGTTCTCCCCGATAACGGTAAAGGACCCTTTTGAGTTCATTGGCCTTAACCGCCAGGGGCACCGGCTCACTGCCTGGCCCATATATGATGGCCGGGATCAGGCCCTGGTTACGCAGTTTACGCGCTATTTCCTTACCGGTTTTATGTCTTACCGCTACGTTTAGTTCCACGGTCTTCATGGGTTCTCCCTCCTTAAAAACTTATACAAACAACGAACTTACCGAATCGTCATTATGGATCCGTCTTATGGCCTCCCCCAAAAGCTCCGCCACGGAAAGGACCTTTATCTTCTTTAATTTTTTGGCCTCTTCACGCAGGGGAATGGTATCCGTAACCACCACGCTTTTCATAGGAGACCTCTTTATTCTCTCCAGCGCTGGGCCGGAAAGGACCGGGTGGGTGGCCATCCCGTGGACCTCTTTGGCCCCGCGTTCGTCAAGGGCTTCGGCGGCCTTACACATGGTCCCGGCGGTATCTATCATATCGTCAAGGATGATGGCCACTTTCCCCTTAACATCCCCCACCACGTTCATGACCTCGCTCTCGTTGGGTCTTAAGCGGCGTTTATCAATGATGGCCAGCCCGGCGTCCAAACGCTTGGCGTAAGCCCGCGCCCTTTCAACCCCTCCGGCGTCCGGAGAAACGATGACCAGATCCTTGCCCCGGAATTCTTCTTTCAGGTACTGGATAAGTACGGGGGCCGCGTAAAGGTGATCTACCGGGATATCAAAAAAGCCCTGGATCTGGCCGGCGTGGAGATCAATGGTTAAGACCCGCCTCGCCCCGGCCACGGTAATCAGGTTGGCCACCAATTTGGCGGTAATGGGGGTGCGTGGCACCACTTTACGGTCCTGGCGCGCGTAACCGTAGTAAGGCATAACGGCGGTTATGCGGCGGGCCGAAGCACGCCGCAAGGCGTCTACCATGATGAGCAGTTCCATCAAATGGTCATTCACCGGCGGACAGGTGGGTTGAATGACG
>DROK01000184.1 GCA_011321895.1 Thermodesulfatator atlanticus | reverse complement strand
GGGGAAATAATGTATTTTTCGATCTGGCCGGCGGCCACCGCCTTTTCAAACTCCTCCATGGTGATGGCCTGCTCCAGGGTGAAAGGGCCCTTCCTGAGGCGCCTTAGCTTGACCAAAATGGCCCCGCAGCCAAGCCTCTGCCCGACTTCGTGCACCAGGCTGCGTACATAGGTCCCCTTACCACAATAGAGCCGAAAATGGACGTAAGGGGGGTCGTAACTTAAGGCCTCAAACTCCAGAATTTCCACTTTCTTGGGGGGTTTTTCGACCTTGAGCCCTTCCCGGGCGTATTTATAAAGGGGGCGCCCGTGCAATTTGGCGGCTGAAAAGGCCGGAGGAGCCTGGGCCAACACCCCTACGAACTCGTCAAATATCTTCTGGATCTCCTCCAGCGTAAGGTCCTTGGGCACCTCTTGGCGGGCCACCACCTCCCCGGTAACGTCGTGGGTGTCTGTCTCCAAACCCAGTTCAAAATAGCCTTCGTATTCTTTATCCCCCTGCAAGATAAACTGGGCGATTTTGGTCCCCCGGCCCAGACAGATGGGCAGGACCCCGGTGGCAAAGGGATCCAACGTGCCCCCGTGCCCCGCCTTCCTGACCCTCAGTTTCTTCTTTACCTTCTCCACCGCCTGGGTAGAACTCAAACCCTCCGGCTTGTCCAAAACCAGAACTCCGTCTTTCATAAAACTAAAGCCTCCAGCTCCTTGACCAACTTTAACGCCAGATCTTCGGGGGAAGTTCTGGTCCTGAAACCAGCAGCCCAACGATGACCTCCCCCACCGTAGCGGGCCGCAAAGGTGGCTACGTTGACCTGGCCCCGGCTCCTGAGACTCACCGCCACCTCCCCGGGACGAAATTCTTTCAAGAGCACACTCACTTCTACCCCGTCTATGGCCCGGAAAAGGGTGGCAAAATCATCGGCGTCCGCCTTTGAGGCCTTACACTTTTGGTAATCTTCGTGCCCCAGAAAGGAATAGGCTATCTTTCCGCCACCCTCAAGTTTTAAGCGCGCAAGAGCGGTCTTTAAAAGACAGAAACGGGAAAAGGGCCAGTGTTCGGTCAATCGCTCCGCCACGTAAGAAGGATCCACCCCTGCTGCGCAAAGCCTTTGGGCCAGGGCAAAGGTTTCCGCCGTGGTTTGCTGGAAACGGAAGCCGCCGGTGTCCGAAAAGATGGCCACGTAGAGATTGAGGGCGATATCAGGGGTAAGCTCAACCCCCAGGGCCTCTATCAACCGGGCCACCAGGGCCCCGGTAGCGTACGTCAACTCCACCCAGCGCACGTCGCCCAACTGGCCTGAGACCTCATGGTGGTCAAGCACCAGCACGCAAGGGACCTGCTTCAGGAAAGAAGAGGCCTCTTCCCCTACCCTATCGGCCTCGCCACAATCCAGGACCACCGCCACCCAATCGTTTTCCGGCGGAAGGGTATGACGCAAGAGCGCCCGGCCGGGTAAAAAGTGATAAAGGGGTGGCAGCTCATCGGAAAGGTACGGCCAGACTTCTTTGTTTAAGCTCTTGAGGGCCAGGGTTAAAGCCAGCAAAGAACCCACCCCGTCACCGTCAGGGCTAACGTGGGTGGTTAAGAAAAAACGCGGGTGGGAAAGGACCGTAGAGACGAATCTTTCCTGCTCATTCATGTCTTATCCGGGCAAAAAGCGCTTCCAGGCGTTCGGCTTCTGCTTCCCGCTTGTCTGGCAAAAATTCAAGCTCGGGGACGAACTTGGTGTGCAGCCTCTGGGCCAGGAGGTGTCGGATATAAGACCTGGCCCTCTTGAAACCCCGGGCCACCGCTTCCTCCACTTCTTCGTCACCGTGGACCTGATAATAAACGTTGGCTTTCTTGAGGTCCGGGCTCACTTCCACCTGCGAAATGGTAATGAACCTTTGCAGTGCCGGATCACTTAATTCCTCCCGGATGATCTGGGAGACCTCTTCTTGGATGAAATCTGCTAGGCGCCGGTCCCGGTGTCCCTTCATGGTACCTACATGTTAATGATATCAATTTCGGCCTGGATGACCTCTAAGTCATCAAACTCTTCGATATAATCGAGCACCTTGTCCAGGAGACTGTTAATAAAGCGGCTGTCTGGCCCCACCGCCGAGATCCCGATCACCGCCTTCTGCCAGAGATCCTGGTCCGCCACCTCTGAGACGGCCAGGTTCTTGAAACGGCCGTTTACGCGTTGAATAAGCCTTTTGACCACCTGGCGTTTCCCTTTAAGGGACCTGGTCTCAGGGATGTGCAAGGAAACTTTAACTACCCCCACCACCATGACCTTTTAAAGCTCTCTTTTGACTTCTACCATTTCAAAGGCTTCGATGACGTCGCCGACCTTGATGTCGTTGAAGTTTTCAAGGCCCACGCCGCACTCGTAACCCGCCACCACTTCTTTTACGTCTTCCTTGAAGCGTTTGAGCGAGGCTATTCGGCCGGTGTAAATCACCACGTTGTCGCGCAGGAGACGCACCTTGGCCCCCCGCTCAAGCTTACCCTCTTTAACGTAACAGCCCGCCACGACTCCCACTTTCGGGACCTTAAAGGTGGCCCGCACTTCCGCCACCCCTATGATACGCTCTTCGTATTCGGGCTCGAGCAACCCGCTCATGGCCTTCTTCACGTCTTCGATGAGCTTGTAAATCACGTCGTAGAAGCGGACCTCGACCTTTTCCTGTTCCGCCAGCTGTTTGGCCTTGGAAGAAGGTCTCACGTTAAAACCGATGACGATGGCGTCCGAAGCCGAGGCAAGCATGATATCGCTTTCGGTGATGGCCCCTATCCCGGAACGGATGATATTGACCCGCACCTCGTCGGTGGAAAGCTTGCGCAGGGAATCCTGTAGAGCCTCAAGTGTGCCCTGGACGTCGGCCTTAAGCACCACTTTGAGTTCTTTGACCTCTCCTTCCTTGAGTTTTTCAAACAGCTTTTCCAGGGACATTTTGGTCTCGCGGGCCATCTCCGCCTCGCGCTGTTTCCGGGCCCGGTATTCCGCTACGCGGCGAGCCTTTTGCTCGTCCGGCATAACGATGAAATCGTCTCCAGCCTGCGGCACTTCCTGAAAGCCCAGAATTTCAACCGGGGTAGCGGGCCCTGCCTCTTTCAAGCGTTTCCCGCGTTCATCAAGCATGGCCCGGACCCGGCCGTAAGTCGTCCCCGCTACAAAGGGGTCTCCCTCATGGAGGGTCCCTTCCTGGATGATCACCGTGGCGACCGGCCCCCGGCCTTTGTCCAGGCGTGATTCGATGATACGTCCCCGGGCGGGCCGGTCAGGGGCCGCTTTGAGTTCGAGCATTTCCGCCTGCAATAGCACCAGCTCGAGCAGATCTTCGATACCGATCTTCTTCTTGGCTGAAATTTCGGCGTAAAGGGTGTCTCCACCCCAGTCCTCCGGGACCAGCCCCAACTCCGCCAGTTCGCTTTTGACCCTTTCCGGGTTGGCTTCGGGCTTGTCAATCTTATTAATGGCCACCACTATGGGCACCCCTGCGGCTTTGGCGTGGTCAATGGCCTCCCGGGTCTGATCCATTACTCCGTCGTCCGCTGCTACCACCAAAATGACGATATCCGTGACCTGGGCTCCCCTGGCCCGCATATGGGTAAAGGCTTCGTGACCAGGAGTGTCGATGAAGGTAATCTCCTGGCCATCTTTTAGCTTGACCTTATAAGCCCCTATGTGCTGGGTAATACCGCCGGCTTCCCGGGCGGCCACGTCAGTTTCCCGGATGGCGTCAAGCAGCGTGGTCTTACCGTGGTCCACGTGCCCCATCACCGTCACCACCGGGGGCCGCGGTTTAAGCTCTTCTGGAGAAGGAGGGGTGTACTCCAGCAGTTGTTCTTCTTCGATGGCCGCCTGCTCCACCTCGTAACCAAATTCCGCCGCCACGATGGCAGCCGTCTCCGGATCAATGGACTGGTTTATGGTGACCATGGTGCCCATTTCCATAAATTTCCGGATGACATCCGCCGCTTTGACCCCCATGGCCTTGGCCAGCTCTCCCACCTGGATGGACTCGTAAACCTTTATCTTCTTCTCCTTGCGCGGGAGAGTGGGGGGCCGTTCCGTCTTCTCTGCCGAGGCCGCGGCCTTCTGAGCCTCTTTTTCCGTGGGTTCTTCCACCGTGGCCTCTTTCTCCACGGTTTCCAGCAATTCCTCAGTGGGCTTTTCCAGCTCTTCCATCAATTCCAGTTCTTCGAGGATCTCTTCCCGCTCACTCTTGGGCTTGGCCGCCGCCTTCTTCCGGGCCGCTTTCTTGCGAAATTCGTCCAGTTCAACTACCTGTTTTTTCTTTCGCTTTTTCTTTTTCTCGGGTTCAGGGGGACTGGGGGGTGCGGCTTCCCGTTTGGGCCTGCGCTCAAACTCCGTAACCACTCGTTTTTTGGGTTTTGGCCTTTCCGCCTTGGCTTTGGGTTTTTCCTCTTTGGGTTTGGGCTCAATGACTTCCCTGGCGACTCCTACCGCCCGGGCTACCACTTTCGGCCCGCGTTTGGGTTCAGCCTTGGCCTTAGCGGGCTCCTTGGTCTGGGTTTCGACCTTGCTTTCGGGGGCAACGGCTTCGGTTTTCGGGAGTTCTTCCTTGCTACCTGCGGTTGTTTCAGGGGACAACGGGGGCTTCTCAGCAGGCCGGGAAGGCTCGGCCTTGGGCCCTTCCTCGGCCGGGGCTTCCTGTTGGGGTGCCGCTTTCACCGGTTTTTTGATGACCAGCTTGATCTTGAGTTTTTTCTCAGGCTTCCGGGGTTCAGGGGCAGAAGCCGCCTCTTCTTCGCTTTTCGGCGCCTCTTCGTGGTGTTTGCGTCTGACGATGACTACCGGCCGCCCTTTGGCCTCTTGCTTCTTTTCCTCTTTGTGGTCAGTGGCAGCCAATTTTTCTTTGAGTTCTTGGCGCACCCGCTCGGCCTCTTCCTCGCTGATGGTGCTTGAATGGCTCTTGACTTCAAGCCCCATCTCCTGGATGCGCTTGGTCAACTCCTTTGGGGTTACCCCCATCTCTTTGGCTAAGTCATAAATTCTTACCTTGCTCATAACCCTTCGTTGCCCCCTTCGGTACGGTTAAAATCTCTAATATTTTATCAATAGTTTTTTGTGGAAGCTCGCGGGCCTTGCCGCGAAAGGCGTAACGGAGCCTTTTGTCTCCATGCTTGGTAAAAAGCTTGGCCACACAGGGTTGTGCGGGGCACACATACGCCCCACGCCCCGGCAGCCTTTGCTTTTCGTCAAAAAGTATCCGTCCTTTTTCATCCACCACCAGGCGCAGCAATTCGTGTTTGGCCGTCTTTCTCTTACAAATAATACAGGATCTTTGCGGAATATGCCGCTTAGCCTTCGCTAACATGTTCGCTCATCTCCGCCGCAGAAGCCGCCTCCTTTTCCTCGACCTGGGCCCCTTCCTCCCCGGACACTTCTTTCTTTTCTGCCAGGTATTTTTGGGCCGCTTTTATCAAGGCTTCGGCCTCAGAATTTTTTATCCGGGCGATGTCGCCTACCTGTTCCACTTCCGCCTGAGCCAGCTCAGCCACGCTCTTGATCCCTTTGTCATAAAGTTTGGCGGCTATCTCCTCGGTCATCCCTTCAATCTTCAGGAGTTCCTGGAAGTTGGGATCCTGGCGGCGCATGTACTGGGACTCGCTCATCACGTCTATACGCCAGCCAAGGAGTTTGGAGGCCAGCCGGACGTTTTGTCCCTGCTTACCGATCGCCAGCGAAAGCTGGTCGTCCGGCACGATGACCTCAAGGGTCTTGTTGTCCTCGTCTACGATCACCCGGGTACATTCAGCCGGCGCCAAAGCGTTGTAAACCAGTTTCGCCGGGTCAGGACTCCAGGGGATAATATCGATCTTCTCACCCCGTAATTCCTGGACCACCGCCTGGACCCTCGTCCCCTTAAGGCCTACGCAGGCCCCTACCGGATCCACGTCCGGATCCGAGGAGACCACCGCCATCTTGGCCCGGCTGCCTGGTTCCCTGGCCACCGCGATAATCTTCACGATCCCTTCCCTGATTTCCGGGACCTCCAATTCAAAAAGCCTCTTTAAGAAGTCAGGATGTGTCCGCGACAATACAATCTGGGGGTCCTTCCCCGAGCGGTTTACTTCGATAATCAGGGCCCGGATCCGGTCTCCCCGGTGGTAACGCTCGGTAGGAATCTGTTCCGAAGTCGGTAAAATGGCCTCAGCCCGACCCAGTTGAACGATCACGTTACCCCGGTCAAACCGGTGCACAAAACCGCTTACGATCTGCCCCACCCGGTCTTTAAATTCCTGGTAAATGAGTTCTCTTTCCGCCCCCCGGACTTTCTGGGTCAAGATCTGCTTGGCCAATTGGGCCGCGATACGCCCCAGTTCCCGGATATCCACCTGGGTTCCTATTTCGTCTCCCACCTCCACGTTAGGGTCATATTGCCGGGCTTCTTCCAAAGAAATTTCCGTCTCGGGATCCTCCACCCTTTCCACCACCCGACGGAAGCGGTAGACCTCTATCTCTCCCGTATCTTCGTTGTACTGGGCGTCGATTATGGCCCGTGGGCCAAACTTTTTGCGGGCCGCGGCCTTCATCCCTTCCACCAAGGCTTCAATAATTACTTCCCGCGGAATACCCTTTTCCTTGCTAAATTGTTCTACCAATTTTTTGATTTCTCCCGCCATCTCTCTCCCCTCAGACGTCAAACTCGTATTTGATGTTGGCCTTTTTGACCTTGTCCCGCGGAAGCCGCCAAAGCCTTCCGTCCACCTCTAACAAAATATCTTCTCCCTCAATCCCCCTGAGCAAACCGGTAAAATTACGCCGCCCCTCTATGGGCTCTTCCATTTGGATCCTGACTTTATCGCCGGCAAACCGCTTGAAATCTTCCTTCTTGCGCAAAGGACGGTCTAGCCCCGGCGAAGAGACCTCCAGATGATAAGCATGGTGTATAAAATCCTTGGCGTCCAAAAGATCGCCCAAAACCTCACTCACCCTGACACAATCACCCAGGTTAACCCCACCCGGTTTATCAATGTAAAGACGCAGGACCCACCCCTGGCGCTCCCGCTGAAATTCGACGTCTACCAGCTCTAAACCCAGGCTGATTACGACCGGCTCTGCCAGTTCCCAGACTTTTTGGATAATCTCTTCTCTTTTGGTCATCTCTACATAACAAAAAAGTGGGCACTTAGGGCCCACTTTCACCAAAACCCTATTTAAAGCCTTTGAGGCTTTGTTTTCTGGAGCGGGCAACGGGACTCGAACCCGCGACCCTCAGCTTGGGAAGCTGATGCTCTACCAACTGAGCTATACCCGCTCCGTTACATAGAAAATAATAAAAGGCAAAAGGCAGGTGTCAAGTTTTTCTTGGCACCAGCCCAAGCGGTCTCAAAAGATGGCTTTGGGTTTATCATCACGACAGGGGGAAGCAAACTCTGGGATGACCCCCATTGTCATTGCGAGCGACCCCTCGGCACTTTACAAGGTGGCGAGGGGGAGCGAAGCAATCTCTGAGATCGCTTCGGCCCTCTACACTTTGAAACGTGTAGAGGGCGCGATGACCGGAAGGAGTACGCTTGCGCCTGGCGATGGACAGGAAGGTGTCAGGTATGAAGTTACTGGAATTAATTACCCCCTGTCGTGGTTTATATCACGACAGGGGGTGAGAACTTGGTTTCTTCCCTTATACCCG
>DROK01000183.1 GCA_011321895.1 Thermodesulfatator atlanticus | reverse complement strand
GGTGGATTTTGGTTTTCTGGATTTTACCACGCTTGAAAAGCGGAGATTTTTTTGCGAACGAGAGGTGGTGCTCAACCGCCGCCTCTGCCCGGACATTTATTTAGGGGTGGTGCCGGTGGTAGAGGGGGCGGAAGGGGCCTTTTTTGAAGGGGAAGGAGAGCCGGTGGAATGGGCCGTTAAAATGAAAAGGCTCCCTGAAGAAGGGATGATGGGGCGGTTAATAGCAGAAAGGCGCCTTAGAGAAGAACACCTGGACCTTATCGTCGACAAACTGGTCCCCTTCTACCAGGAGGCAGAGACCGGCCCTCAGGTCAATAAATACGGCTCCCTTGAGACCGTGGCCTACAACGTGGAAGAGAACTTCAGCCAGACCAGAGACTTCGTGGGGCAGGCCCTTCCGGAACACCGCTACCGCCACATCGTTTCCTGGTCCCGCCGTTTTATGGAGGAGCAAGAGGGCCTTTTCGCACAGCGCGTGGCCGAAGGCTACATCCGGGACGGCCACGGGGATCTCTATTCCGCCAACATCTGTTTTGACGAGAAGAAAAGAGAGGTCTATATCTTTGATTGCATTGAGTTTAACGACCGTTTCCGCTGCGGGGACGTGGCCCAGGACCTGGCCTTTTTGGCCATGGACCTTGACTTCCACCGGCTACCCCATTTCTCCCGCTACTTCATTGAGCGCTACGTCGCCCGCTCTGGAGACCAGGGCCTGCTTTCCCTTTTGGCCTTTTACAAGTGTTACCGGGCCTACGTACGGGGGAAAATAGGCTGCTTTACCTGGGCCTCCCCGGAAGTGGAGGAGGAAAGGCGTAAGAAAAGTCTTGAGGAAGCCAGGCGTTACTTTGACCTGGCCTATCTTTACGCCGAGGGCAGGCCCTTTCTCGTGGTGGTCTTTGGTCTTTCCGGCACCGGTAAGAGTACGCTGGCCCGGGCCCTGGCCCGAAGGCTCCTGGCCAACTACTACAACTCGGACGTGGTGCGCAAAAGGCTCCTTGGTCTCTCTCCGGAAGAACACCATTACGAACCCTTTGGCCAGGGGATTTACCGGGAGGAGATGACCAGACGCACGTACGAAACCATGGCGGAGCTGGCGGCCCGGGACCTGAAAGAGGGAAGGGACGTGGTGCTGGACGCCACCTACCGGGCCCGGGCCTACCGGGCCTTGGTCTTTGAAAAGACAGAGGACGTTCCGGCAGAAGTACTTTTTGTCCAGTGTGTGGCCCCGGAGGCGGTCATCAAAGAACGATTGGCCAAACGGGCCTGTCAGGAAGGTGAGCCTTCTGATGGCCGCTGGGAGATTTACCTCAAGCAAAAAGAGGTCTTTGAACCCCCGGAGGAGGTCCCGCCGGAAAAATTACTGGTCCTTGAGACCACGAGACCGGTTGAGGAATTGGTTGACCAGGTCTTAGCTCACCTTTTTCAGCGTGCAGGCCAGGCTTTTAAAGGGTAAAGCCCGAGAAGGGTTGCTCATCTTTTTTACCGGCTGGGGGCTTGACGAAAGGCCTTTTGCTTCCCTCACGGCGCAAAGCCCCTTTGACCTCTTCATCCTCTTTGATTACCGTGAGCTTTCCCTCCCGCCCTGGCCGGAAGGCTACCCCAGGTATTACGTCCTGGGATGGTCGCTGGGGGGAGTGGTGGCGCTCAAGCTTGCCCCTCACCTGCCTTATCCCCTCTATATCCTGGGAGCCACGGGCTTTTTCTGCCACCCGCGCTGGGGCATCCCCCCCAAGATTTTTGCGCTTACCCTTTCCGGCCTTAAAAAATATGGCCTTAAAAGTCTCAAAAAGTTTTACCAGAACATGTTCCGGGAAGACCCCGGCCTGGAACAATTTTGGAAAAATCCTCCGCAGAGGCCGCTGGCAGCACTTATCGAGGAGCTTGAAATAGCCCAAAACTATACCACCAGAACCTCCGAGGCCACGCAGGTGATTATCACCGCCAAGGACCCCATCATCCCGCCCCGGGCCCAGCAGGCCTTCTGGCAGGGGAAACCGGTCCAGACCAGGCCCTGGGGCCATTTCCCTTTTTACCGCTTCAGAGATTTTTCGACCTTGCTCAGAAATTTTTCCCCTGAGGTTTGAATTTTTGAAGTGATGACCAAAGGGGTCCCATGGAGAGCGCGCCGGGGAGGACCAGTTTTTTGAGATCGCTTCGCTGCGCTCGCGATGACAAACGAGATTTTACGGTGCCCCATCTTTGGTCATGGCAACCCCTATCGTGGTTACCATCCCGGTAGCTGGAAGCAATCTCTGAGATCACTGCGCTCGCGCTGACAAACGGGACTTACGTTTTTGACATCCTCTTCCAGTCGTTGTGAGGCTTTGGGGGGTGAGGAAGCCATCCGGTGTGGAGGCTTGGTAAAAATCTTGACTTCTTAGGGTGGGCCCGGCAAAGTGAGAAAAATTCAGAAAAACCGGGGGTTTCCCAATGTTAGATATCCGTCTTTTCCGAGAAAGACCGGAGTTTGTCAAAGAGCGCCTGGCGCTGCGGGGGGGTGAGTACCCGGTAGACGAGGTCATTTCCCTGGACCGGAGGCGTCGGGAGCTCCTGCAGGAGGTAGAGAGATTGCGTCACGCCCGCAAGGTGGCTTCTGAAGAGATAGGGCGCCTCAAACGGGCCGGGCAAGACGCCCAGGAGCAAATGCAAGAAGTAAAGAGGCTTGGTGAACGCCTCAAAGAGCTTGAAAACGAATTGAGAACGGTGGAGGCCCGGCTGCGGGCCCTCCTTTTAGAAATTCCGAATCTTCCCCACGAGTCTGTTCCCCCGGGGGTGGACGAGAACGACAATCAGGTCATAAAGCGCTGGGGGGATCTCCCCACCTTTGATTTTACCCCTAAGCCCCACTGGGAACTTGGCGAGCAGCTTGGCATTTTTGATTTCGCCCGGGCGGCCAAGATTACCGGCAGCCGTTTTGTGGTCTACCGGGGGGCCGGGGCCAGGCTCGAGAGGGCCTTGATCGCGTTCATGCTGGATTTGCATACCAAGGAACACGGCTACCAGGAGGTCCTCCCCCCTTTTATCGTGAACGAGGCCTCCATGATCGGTACCGGCCAGTTACCCAAATTTAAAGA
Organism: Thermodesulfatator atlanticus; assembly: GCA_011321895.1. GTDB lineage: Bacteria > Desulfobacterota > Thermodesulfobacteria > Thermodesulfobacteriales > Thermodesulfatatoraceae > Thermodesulfatator > Thermodesulfatator atlanticus_A. The sequence continues at coordinate 1,206 of DROK01000183.1, read as the reverse complement.
AGACCTTTTTAAGCTTGAAGACTGGGACTATTACCTTATCCCCACGGCGGAGGTCCCTGTCACCAATCTCCACCGGGATGAGATTATCCCCGAAGAGGCCCTGCCCCTTTACTACGTGGCCTATACCCCTTGTTTCCGGGCGGAAGCAGGGGCGCACGGCCGGGACGTAAAGGGTATTATCCGGCAACACCAGTTTAACAAGGTGGAGCTGGTCAAATTCACTCATCCCGAGACCTCTTACGAGGAACTTGAAAGCCTGACCTTTGACGCCGAGGAAGTCCTGCAAAAGCTGGGGCTCCCCTACCGGGTGGTGGTCCTGTGTACCGGGGACCTGGGCTTTGCCGCGGCCAAGACCTACGATCTTGAGGTCTGGGTCCCGGGTCAGAACCGGTTTGTGGAAATTTCCTCCTGTAGCAACTTTGAAGATTACCAGGCCCGGCGGGCCAATATCCGTTTCCGGCCCAAAGGGGGTAAAAAGCCCCGGCTGGTCCACACCCTGAACGGTTCCGGGCTGGCGGTGGGGCGTACCCTGATGGCTATTCTGGAAAATTACCAGCAGCGCGACGGCACGGTGGTGGTCCCGGAGGTATTGAGGCCTTATCTTGGTGGGCAGGAAGTGATTGAGCCGGAAAAACCCCCATTTTAGGCCTTTTTCTTTCCTGAAAAGACCATGAAAGATCTCCTTTTGCTTATCTTGGGGGCCTTCTTGCTCTACGGTGGGGGAGAGGTCCTCATCCACGCGGCCACCCGTTTGGCCCTGCTCTTAAGGGTCTCTCCCCTGGTGATCGGACTTACGGTGGTGGCCTTCGGCACTTCCGCCCCGGAGCTGGCCGCCACCCTGGCGGCCAGCTTTAAGGGCTTGGGCGACGTGGCCTTCGGAAACGTAATCGGCTCAAATATCGCCAACCTGGGTCTGGTTTTGGGGCTTACGGCCCTGGTGCGGCCGTTAAAGACCTCCTTTCGTTTTGTCACCCAGGAAGTACCCTTCATGCTCTTTACCGGGGGGCTCTTATTCGTCCTGGCCCGGGATGGGGCCCTTGGCCGGGCCGAGGGTCTCGTTTTCCTCTTTTTGCTGGCGGTCTTTTTGTGGTTTCTGTTCAGGCGGGAGGGTTCAGTGGCCTCTCCTTTTCCCTCGGAGGGCCCGGCGCCTCCCAAAAAAATCCTCTTTTATCTGGCCGGGGTGGCCCTAGGGGTGGGATTGCTTTC
>DROK01000182.1 GCA_011321895.1 Thermodesulfatator atlanticus | reverse complement strand
CGCGCTCCCTTTTTAGGGTCCGTGACCGCAATCACGGTATAAATATCGGCGACCCCACCGTTGGTAATCCATTGCTTGATGCCGTTCAGGACGTAGTAATCGCCTTCTTTGCGGGCGGTGGTCCTGATGGCGGCGGCGTCTGAACCCGCCTGGGGCTCGGTAAGGGCAAAGGCGCACAGTTTTTCACCTGAGGCGATGCGCGGGAGATATTTTTGCTTTTGTTCCTTGCTGCCGGCGATAAGGATGGGATAGGCCCCCAGACCGCTGGCGGCGAAAGTGGTAGCCACGCCGGCGCAATACTTGGAAAGGGTCTCGATAGCCAGGCAGTTTTCAAAGGTCCCGAAACCCAAGCCCCCGTACTCTTCAGGGATAAAGAGGCCGAATAAATCGGCCTTGGCCAAGGCCCAGAGGGGGCGTCGGTCACAGACCTCCTCCTCGTCCCATTTACGGGCGTAAGGGGCGATATATTCCTGTCCGATCCGGTCCGCTATCTCTACGATTAACTTTTGGGCAGGGGTCAAGAAATAGTCGATCATGCCTTCCTCCTTGTCCTTCTTTAACCCAGCCTTTTATTTATCTCAAGCAGTAGCTATTTAAGATAACGCCACGTGGGGAACAAAGCCCTGCCGGGAAGATAAAGCCTGGCCGAAGCCCCGTTGGCCAGAAAGAGCCAAAGGCCGTCCACCCCCTGGGCCAGGATCAGCCTGCCGTTGGGGGCAAACACCGGGGCCTCGAAGCTTCCCTTTTCAGTTACCCGGGTGGGTTCTCCTCCGTGGGGATCGATGGTGTAAACGGCAAAGCGCCCTCCCTGCTGGCTCGCGTAAGCGATCCGATCCCCGGTGGGAGACCAGGAAGGAGAGACGTTATAGGACCCACTAAAGGTGAGACGGCGCACCCCCCGGGTGAGGAGATTTAAGACGTAGATCTGCGGGCTGCCGGAACGGTCAGAAACAAAGGCCAGCTCCTTTCCATCCGGAGAAAAACTCCCTCCGGTATTGACGCCCTCCCCGAAGGTGAGACGGCGCAGAATGCGGCCGGAAAGATCAATAAGATAGAGATCCGGGTTACCGTCTTTGCTCAGGGTGACTACCAGACGGTCTCCCCGGGGGTGCCACACCGGGGCGGCGTTAAGCCCAGGATATTTGGCTAAAACAAAGCGTTTGCCCGTGCGCAGGTCTATCACGTGGATCTGCGGGCGCCTTTTTTCGTAATAGACAAAGGCCAGGAGTTTACCATCCGGGGAAAGACGCGGCTGAAGAATCAATTCTCCTTCGGCCACCGCCACTTTTCGGGCCCCGTCAAAATCCTGAACGTAGAGGGTATCGTGCCAGCCCCGGCGCACCACGTAAGCTACCCGGCTAAAAGAAACACCAGGGACCCCGATCATCTCTTTGACCGCCAGATCCACGAAACGGTGCGCCATGTAGCGGGCCGAATCTTTAGGGCCCCGATAGCCCCGGGAAAGGACCGTCTTTCCCTTGACCAGATCCTGAAGATAGAAGGCCGCCGCCACCCGTTCCCCGGTGGCCGAGATTTTGCCCGTGAGCAACCAGTCCACACCCAGGGTGCTAAAAAGCTTTGTTTCCCGGGCCTCCAGGCCCTCACCCAAGACGTTGAAGACCAGGTGCCACCTGAGGTCCTGCCGTACCACGGCAGCAATTTGAGAAGCCAGCGGCTTAGGGCCGGCAAACTCTGGCACCGCCACGGGGATTTTTATGAGCTCCGCCCCCGTGATCTCAAGCTTGACTTCCTGGGCAAAGGCCTGGGCCCCTAAGCAGAAGATCAGGAGTAAAGGCCAGAGAAAACGCATGTCTTTCATCTTAGGGTGGCTTTTTAAAAGGCGCAATCTTTTAGTAGATCTTAAAGACCGCCGAAATGGTAAGCCTCTTTCCGGGGGCGGGCAAAGGCTGAGCCCGTTTGAGGGTGGCCACCACTGCTTCATCAAACAGGGGCTCGCCAGAGGGGCGCAGAAAACGAAAGGAAATCAAACGGCCGTCCGGGGCAAGCTGTAGCTGGACCTCGGCGGATAAATCCTTATGGCCCTGTAAGATTTCCGGGACAGCCCAAAAACTTCTGAGGTGGACCATCAGACGGCGGGCGAATTCCTCCGAAATACCACCGCCCAAACTGATGCCTCCCGGGCCCTGGCCTTTTGGTCTGCTCTGAAGGCGGGCGAGCCGCTCTTTCAGTTTTTTTTCTTCTTTCAGGGCCGCCAGCCTCTGAGCCAGGAGCCTTTCTTCCTCAGGAGAAACCCTGGGATTTGGGGGGCTGGAAGCCTTCTTCGGGGCCTTTTTAGTCGTTTTGGGGGTCAGGCTCTTTTTCCTGGAAGAAGTGACTTTTTTCTTTTTAGAAAGGGCTGTCTTGCTCTTCCGGGAAAGCCTT
>DROK01000181.1 GCA_011321895.1 Thermodesulfatator atlanticus | reverse complement strand
TCATGCGTGGCCGGGAATTCATCATGAAAGACGCCTACAGTTTTGACGCCGACGAGGAGGGCCTTAACCGGAGCTATGAGCTCATGTACGAGACTTACGAAAAGATCTTTAACCGTTGCGGTTTGCGTTTTCGGGCGGTGCTTGCGGACACCGGGGCTATAGGCGGGGATGTCTCCCACGAATTTATGGTGTTGGCAGAGACCGGAGAAGACGTGATCGCTTCCTGCCCCTCCTGCGGTTACGCCGCCAATTTAGAGATGGCTGAAGCGACACGCCGTTTCAGCTATCCTGAAGAAAAGGAAAAACCTTTACAAAAGGTATCAACCCCCGGGGTAAAAAGGGCAGAAGACGTCGCGGCCTTTTTGGGAGTGCCTCTTACCAAACTGGTCAAGACCCTCATCTATCTCGTTGACGGCAAGCCCTACGCGGTCCTCATCCGGGGAGACCACGAGCTTAACGAAGTGAAGCTCCGCCGGGCGCTGGGGGCCGAAAGGGTAGAAATGGCGGGACCTGATGAGGTGGAAAAGTTAACCGGGGCCCCGGTGGGTTTTGCCGGCCCCATCGGGCTCTCCGGGGTCACCATCATCGCCGACAGGGCGCTTGAGGGTCTCAAAAACTTCGTGGTGGGGGCCAACGAAAAAGACGCCCACTACGTAAACGCGAATTTTTCGCGCGATTTTCAGGCAGAGGCCTTTTACGATTTAAGAAACGTGACCGAAGGGGATCTCTGCCCCCGGTGCGGCAAGCCCCTTACCCTGACCAGGGGGATCGAAGTAGGCCATATCTTTAAACTTGGCACCAAATACAGCGCCGCCATGGGGGCCACCTTTTTGGACCGGGAAGGAAAAGAGCGCCCCTTGGTCATGGGGTGTTACGGCATAGGCGTCTCCCGGACCGTGGCAGCGGCCATCGAACAGAACCACGACGCCCACGGGATTATCTGGCCTTTGAGCCTGGCCCCGTTTCACGTGGCCTTACTCACCCTGGGTCCTCAAGACGACGAACTCATGCGCGCCTCCGAAGCCCTTTACCAGGGACTCACGCAGGCCGGAGTGGAAGTCCTTTGGGATGAACGGGACGAAAGGCCGGGGGTTAAGTTTAAGGACGCGGACCTTATCGGCCTTCCCTACAAAGTAGTGGTGGGCAAAAAGTTTAAAGAGACCGGCAAGGTGGAGGTCAAACCCCGGGCCGGGGAAGAGCTTCAGCTTTTAAGCCCGGAGGAGGCCGTAAACTTTCTTAAAGAGAAGGTGGCCTCGCAACTTAAATGAGCGTTAAAAAAGAACGCCTCGACAAACTCCTGGTAGACCGCGGGCTGGCCGAGACCAGGGAAAAGGCCCGGGCCCTCATCATGGCCGGGCAGGTTTACGTGAACGGGCAGCGGGTCGAAAAGGCAGGGACCAAGGTCCGGGAAGAAGCCAAGATCGAGCTTAAAGGGGAGGGGCTGCCTTTTGTCTCCCGGGGCGGCCTAAAGTTGGCCCACGCGCTCAAAGAGTTTGGTATAAAGGTAGCGGGGCTGACCTGTGCCGATATAGGGGCTTCCACCGGAGGGTTTACGGATTGTCTCCTCCAGGCCGGGGCCAAAAAGGTTTACGCCATCGACGTGGGTAAAGGCCAGTTACATTACAAATTGCGCCGTGACCCACGGGTGGTCTTGATGGAGGGGGTAAACGCCCGTTATTTACAGGCGGAGGATCTGCCCGAACCCGTTGACCTGGTCACCATTGACGTGAGTTTTATCTCCCTTACCAAAATTTTGCCGGCGGCTCTTAATATTTTGAAGCCAGGGGG
>DROK01000180.1 GCA_011321895.1 Thermodesulfatator atlanticus | reverse complement strand
GCCGGAACAAGGCCCGCTGGCGTTTTAAGACCTGGCGGAAGAGTTCTTCGGTTGGAGAAACTCCCTGGTCCTCGAAGATTTTACGTGAGGTCTCGGCCTCAATGGCCCCTTCGTGCAGGTAAAGGGCCTCTTCCGGCACGTTGAGCCCGAACTCCCGAAAGGCCTCCTGCCAGGCCTTGACGTGCCACGGCATACTGTCCAGCACTACGCCGTCCATGTCAAACAATACGGCTTCTGCGTTTTTGACCTTCTCCTCCATTAAGGCCAGACCTCCTGCTTTCTACCCAACCTTATACTTTGAGCCGTTTTTTCACTTCTTCAAGGGACAACCCCTGAATAAGGACCTGTTTCTGGCGAGAGGTAAGGCCTTTTAAAATCTTTATCTTCCCCTTGGGCAGAGAAAGTCTTTGGGCCAGAAAGGCCAAGAGGGCCTGGTTGGCTTTACCGTCCACCGGTGGGGCCTTAAGCCTGATCTTTAAGGCCCCGGCGTGGGTACCTGCGATTTCATCACGCTTGGCCTTGGGTTGCAAATGGACGGCCAAGATAACGCCTTCTTGCGCTACCCTAAACATCCTGCTTAAAGGTCTGGGCCAGGTATTCTTCCCAGGTCTTGAGAAAGGTCTTCAGTTCCAGGAGCATCTTTTCCCGTTCCGCCTTCAGGTTTTCGATCTCCAGCTGGATCTTGCTCCGCTCCTCTTTGGCTTCGCTGATGATCCGGTTGGCCTCCTCACGGGCCCGCACCAGAATCTCTTTGGCCTCCACTTCTGCCTCTTTCTTGATATTTTCCGCCAGTTCCTGGGCCTTTAAGATGGCCTCTTTTATGGATTTTTCCTCCCGCCGCAAGCGCTCAAGTTCACCCTTTACCCTGGTAAGTTCGTCTTTTAAAGCGTTACTCTCCCGCTGGGCCTCTTTGAGAACCGCGGCCACTTCTTCCAGAAATTCGTCTACCTCGTCTTTCCGGTAGCCCCAAAACCCGGTAGAAAACTGTTTTTCCTGAATATCAAGGGGGGTCAAAGCCATCTGATCACCTCAGGGCATAGGCTAAATCGTAAAGCACGGGAATCAAAAACTGCCGTAAAAAGATGATGCCCAAAATGGCCACCAGCGGGGATAGATCAATCCCCCCAAGGGGGGGCAGCACCCGCCTAATCCTGGCCAGCACCGGTTCCGTAACCCCGTAAAGGAAACGGACTATCGGGTTGAAGGGATCGGGGTTTACCCAGGACAGAAGAGCACGAATAATGATAAGCCACATATAGAGATTTAAGGCGATATCAAGTACCGTGGCCAGGGCCTTTAGAAAATGTGAGATGATAAACATAGCTTACTCCTTTCTAACCTCCGCGTCCGAAAGGACAGACTGGAAAGCGACAGGTTTTGCAGCCGAAACAAAAACCCCCGTGCCCCATCCTGGCAATATCTTCCTTTTTCACCTTCTCTCCACAGATAAGACGGGGCAGGACCAGGTCAAGTACGGTGGTGCGAAAATACATCCCGCAGGCCGGAATGCCCAAAATAGGAGTGCCTCCCCGGTAGGCCACCAAAAACATGGCCCCGGGCAGGACCGGGCTCCCGTAAACGAGATCACTCACCCCTAAAGCGGCAATGGCGTGCCGGGTAACGTCATCCGGGTCCACCGACATGCCCCCTGTTACCAGGACAAGCTCCGCCCCCTGGGCCAGGACCTCTTCCAGCGTCTTTTTGATAAAAGCCTGGTCGTCCGGACAGAAACGGACCGCCAGGACCTCCAACCCGAAGGCCTCAAGTTTAGGGGTGAGGGCCGGCACAAAGGCGTCTTCTACCCGCCCAAAATAGACTTCGTTTCCAGTAATCACCAGCCCTACTTTTTTGATGACCGGGGGTTTCACTGCTAAAAGATCTGTCTTACCGGCGATCTCCTCCACCTTGACCAGCAAATCCTCTTTTACCACCAGGGGGACCGCCCGGCCTGCGGCAACCGCCTCCCCTTTGCGCACAAAAAAATCGGTATGTTTGGTGGAAAGGATGATCTCCCCCAAAAGGTTAAGGGAAAGCAGGGCCTCTACGTCTATCTTTAAAAGGCCGTCATAGGCGGCGTAAAAGGTGACCTTCCCTTCTTTGATTTCCGTGCCATAAGTTACCCCTGGCCCGGCTACGGCTTTGGCCAGGCGCAGGGCGGCTTCATCTTCATGGAGCTCGCCCGGCTCAAGCTCCAGGGCGTAAATATGATCTTTGCCCATGCGCTTGAGCCGGGGGATATCTTCGGCCCGAATCACATGGCCCTTGCGGAAAGCCGGCCCTTTAAATTCCCCGGGGCGGATTTCGGTAAGGTCGTGGGGAATAACCATCCCCACGGCCTCTTCCACAGGAATGAACCGCGCCTTCATTGGGCAAGTCCCTTTTTCTCTGTCCCCTTCCCTTCGTACGCCTCAATGATGCGCTGGACCAGCGGGTGCCGCACCACGTCCTGCTTGTCAAAAAAGACGAAGGCGATCCCCTCTATCCCCTGGAGCAGCTCTATGGCTTCGACCAGGCCGCTTTTCTTGACCTCCGGAAGGTCTATCTGGGTAATGTCTCCGGTGATTACCGCCCGGGAACTGTAGCCCAGCCTGGTGAGAAACATCTTCATCTGTTCAGAGGTGGTATTTTGCGCCTCATCCAGGATGATAAAGGCCTCGTTTAAGGTCCGCCCGCGCATAAAGGCCAAAGGGGC